>JBBDMQ010000409.1:0-10003 GCA_040878245.1 Microthrixaceae bacterium | reverse complement strand
ACCGAGAGTCTTTGATCCTTAAGAAGGGTTGCTCAATGAAACGATAGGACGCGATTCCTGCGAGCACACCTAGGGCAGCCCCGATCAGGCCTAGAACTAGGCGTTTCAGGCCAAAAACTCCGTCCATCAAAGCCAAGAATGGATACAACACTGGAATATGCCATAAGTAAATGCCGTAGGAGCGTTGGCCAAGCCATTGCAAATGGCGGTGACTCAAACCACGTGAAATCAGACTTTCTTGGCGAAGGTAGAGATCCAAGATCATTGGTGCCAGTAGCAGTAGACACACTTGATACATCGGCCCGCCAAACAACTCAAAGCCCGGTGCGCGGTCACCGAGCAGGAGGAACCCGAGGAACCCAACCCATCCAAGAACCCCGCCGATTGCAATCCATCGCCGCCATTGATCAGTGATGGGTCGAGGAATGGATCGAACAAAAAATGCGAGTAAACAGCCGTACACAATCATGTCTGGTCGCGCCGAAGCCAATCGATAAACGATCCCTTGCCAGGTTGGATCATTCTCGTCGGTGAAGGTCACACCGTCTGGGCCAAGAAAGACGATCTCTGACTGAAAGATGACTCGTGTGCTCATAACGATAACAATGAACAGCACCGAACCAATGATGAGCTTGAGGTCTGAACTGCGCTTCTTCAGGCGCATGGAAGCGAAAAATACGAGCGGCCATATGAAGTAGAACTGTTCTTCAACGGTCAGGCTCCACGTATGACCGAGCACACCGTCAAGGGTTGCTGGCATAAAGGCTGCCACGATGTAGTAGCAGTAGGTGGCAGCAGCGAGTGGCTCAATCCACCAAGTGTTGAGTTGTTCCTGTGCCGCAGGTATGAAATTGATGGCAAAGATAATCAAGAGTGTGGACACAAAGATCATTAAGTACATTGCCGGGAATAAGCGCAGCGCTCGGCGCTGGTAGAACCGCCGCAGATCGTTGGTTTCGGTTGAGTTGCGTTCGTCCATGAGCAGGGTCGTAATGAGGAACCCACTTGCAACAAAAAACCAGTCGATAATGATGGGTGAACCACGCAAAAAGTCAGTGACTAGTGCGTGGTAGAGCACCACTTGCAGCACGAACAAACCTCGAAAACCATCGAAGGCAGGTATGTGACCGAGCCTTGGCCCGTCCACATGAATCAGCCGGTTGTCTGTCTCAGACATCGAGTACTTCTCGGTCTACAAGTTCTGAATGGTCGAGCAGGAACTGCCTTCGACGCGCAACGTCAGTACCCATGAGCGTCTCAAACAAATCGCCTGCCTGAACGATCGCTTCGGCATCTTGCATAGTGATGCGCCGCAGGATTCGAGTCTCTGCATCGAGGCAGCTCACAGCGAGTTCTTCGACGTCCATTTCGCCAAGGCCCTTAAAGCGAACCCACTGCAAATTTTCGGCCTTTCGGTTACCGCTGCTGAGTTCCGCAGTGAGGCGGTCTCTATCTGCATCGGAAAACGCATGCACAATCTTGTCTCCTACCTTGACGGTGTAGAGCGGAGGTTGTGCAGCAAAGACTCTGCCGTCCTCAAGCAGTGGCCGCATATAGTGATAAATCAGCGTAAGTAACAAACAGCGAATATGACTGCCATCAACGTCTGCATCGCACAAAATGATGATTCGCCCGTACCTGGCCTGAGCTAGGTCGAAATCTGCGCCCGACCCTGCACCGATTGCTGTGAAGAGCGCCTGAGCCTCGGTGTTTTCAATGACTTGCTTCAGCGTGGACTTGCCTGCGTTTACAACCTTGCCACGCAAAGGTAGTACGGCCATATATTCGGCATTACGACCAGCCTTTGCCGGACCTGCAGCAGAGTCACCTTCCACGATCAGAAGCTCGGCATCTAGACCATGACGGCGACAGTCGGCGAGCTTGTCTGGCATAGCTCCCGAGCTGAGATTGGCAGCCTTACGTCGTGCATCAAGTGTTGCTTTTGTAGTCACTCGGTTGATAACGGCCTGAGTGATTTTGTCTCTGAGTGCAGCGATGTGAGTTTTCTTTCCACCGCCTTCTATCCAGTTGGTGAAATTGTCTCGAACCACCTCATACACGATGGTCTGAATTGCTGGTGTGCCAAGTTCTTGTTTGGTCTGTCCCTTGAACTGAGGCTCGGGGAAGGTCACCTTGATTGCTGCAACCATTCCCTCTTGAATGTCAGCTTTCTCTGCGCGATCTTTGCCCGTTTTTGCAAACCGAGCGAGTTTTTTGGTCCCAGCGAGTAGCACATCGTTTGAGACCTTTGTCATGGCGCGCTCAAACCCTGCCAGATGTGTGCCGCCCTCCGCAGTGGGGATTGTGTTGACAAAAGTACTGACGACGGACTCAAAGCCCTGAACCCAGCGCAGCGCAATATCAACTGTGCAGGTTCGCTCAACCAGTGTCATCCGACCTTCTACCGGAACTTTCTCCTCGAAGGTTCCTTGTCCGTGCAGGGTAATGACTTCGGTGATTGACTCGCCGATCGACAGTGTGTCAACCAAGTCGGCCAGGCCACCTTTTGCAACAAACTCTTCTGGCTCACGGGGTGATGAGCCCCGCTTATCGATCAGGCGAACTTTCAGCCCGGGAACCAGAAAACAGACTTGAGCGCAGTGGTCACGGATGACCTCGTACTCAAGAGCAAGACCGGGGTCGAAAATGTCTAGATCTGGCCAGAAGCGAACTCGCGTGCCCGTCCGCCGAGGTGGGATTTTTCGGACCACCTCGAGGGTCGACCCGGGGATGAACTTCTGTGTAGCCGAGAACTTGCCTGGCAGTTGATGCTGAAAGCTCAGACGATGAGTAGCTCCATCTAGGTCTACCTCGACAATAAGTTTGGCAGCGAGGGCATTCACCACCGATGCACCTACCCCATGAAGGCCACCCGAGGAGGAGTAGGCCCCAGTGCCAAACTTGCCGCCTGCATGTAGCTCGGTAAACACCACCTCTAGCGCAGTGCGCTTGCCGTCTTTTTTGCCAATAGGAATGCCTCGACCATTGTCCGAAACCTCTACCGAGTTATCTCGGTGCAGGGTTACTTCGATGAGATTGGCGAATCCGGCGGCCGCCTCATCAACTGAATTGTCGATGAGTTCCCAGACCAAATGATGCAGACCTTCTGGTCCGGTACCACCGATATACATGCCGGGGCGTTTTCGCACAGCCTCCAGACCCTTGAGCAATTGAATGCTCTTGGCGTCGTAGGCGGCTGGGGTTGGATTACGTGCAGAGGAGGAGGTGGACTGTGCCATGTGTACTTAGTCAATCACGGGTAGTTGTTGGTCTGCGTTACCAGCGTCCAAAGCCCACGGCTAGGAACCGCCGACGAGTGGACTTAGAGACGAGGTCTCTTGCTGTATGCGCAATAGTGAGCGGTTCTGGAGATGCATCAGGCTTGGATGGGGCTTCTTCGGTACCCACCACAAGTAGCAGGTCACTTTCTGATCCTACATAGGCCCAATCCAATCGCTTTTCGGAGCGGAACTTGGTGATTCGTAGGCCAGAGGTGGCCCGACCTTTGGTAGGTACCTCTGAGGCATCAGTTACCTTGGCCGTCTGGGCGTCAGTAACAGTCAGCAAAATTGATTCATGGTCAACGGCCCCTGCACCAACTACAGAAGACCCGTCAGCAAGCTTCATGCCTGTCACCCCGGCAGCACCTCGACCCTGAATGGGTACGGCTGTTGCCTCGCAGCGCATGGCCTGAGCGTTTGAGGAAACCGCAGCCACATCTTGACCGTCGGGAGCTGAAAAAGCCGCAACAATCGAGTCGCCACCCTTGAGATTAATAACAGTCTTGCCAGCGGAAGTCGCCACGATTTCTTCAACACTGACCCGCTTCATCATTCCCTGAGCAGTGACGAGCATAAGTGGAGGGGGTTCCTCTGCCCCCGCAGGAGCGGCAGTCACGAGCAGTCGAATACTCTCGCCTTTATCTAATGCAAAAAGATCGCTCAATGCGGTACCTCTGCTTCGGCCGCTGACCTCTCCGATTGCTTCGACACTGCTTGGAAAGACACGTCCCCGGGTGGTGAGTCCCCAGATCTGTGAGTGTGTGGTGGTTCCAACTCTTTGTAACAACACGTCGTGGCGACCAAAAGCTGCAGGTTTTGGACCCTCGACAGGCTCGCGTCCGATCATTCCCGACTGTGAGAGTGCCACCACACAGGGTTCTTCCACTCGAGCTGCCGCAGCCTCTGCTGCGACCTCTTCAAGGGTGACGTCATCAAGCTGATCAGGACGAATAATGCGGGAGCGTCGGGGAGAGTCAAAGCTCTTCACCATTTCGTCAAGTTCTTGCATCACGATGGTGCGCTGCCTTTGTTCAGAAGCGAGAATTTTGTTGAAGTCCTGAATTTGGCTGCCTAGCTCTGCAGACTCGGTCTGAAGCTCAAGGCGTGCCAAAGCAGTCAGGCGCCTCAACTGCATATCCAAGATGTGCACTGCTTGAACTTCAGACAAATTGAGTTGCTCAATCAGCCGAGACCTGGCCTGACTCACATCTTGAGAAGAACGAATGATCGACACCACAAGATCTATTGCATCTAATGCAATGAGCAAGCCCTCAAGTAAGTGAAGCCTGCGCTGCGCCTTGTCGAGTCTGAACTGCGTGCGGCGCCGGACCACATCAAGGCGATGCTCAATGTAGTGGTGGCACAATTCATATAAACCGACAGTGGTGGGGTTGCCGTTGATGAGCACCACGTTATTGACACCGAAAGTCTCTTCGAGTGGGGTCTGACGAAAAAGGTCGGTCAGTACTCCTTTTGCATTTGCAGCAGGTCGAAGTTCGATTTCTAGGCGCAGCCCAGTCTTACGATCAGATAAGTCTTTGATATCGCTCACCATGGGTAGCTTCTCTGCACGCATGAGTTCCCGGACCCGAGCTACCACACGCTCTGGGCCAACCTGATAGGGAAGCTCAGTCACGATTAAACCCTGTCGAGCGCGGGTCAGATTGGTTATCTCAACTTTGGCTCGCATGCGAAAGCTACCTCTGCCGGTCTCTAAAGCATCACGGATACTGTCGTCGATGATGATGCCCCCAGACGGAAAGTCGGGACCCGGCAGGACCTGCATGAGTTCCTCAACCGTTGGCTTCGGTCGGCGTTTAGTCATGACCAGCTTGATTGCCTGAGCCACCTCGCCAAGGTTGTGACTTGCCATATTGGTAGCCATTCCAACAGCGATGCCCGTGGTGCCGTTCACTAACAAATTTGGAAGCCGCGCAGGAAGATAGAGCGGCTCTTCATTTTCGCCATCAAAGGTGGCGCGCATATCGACGGTGTCTTCGTCTATCTCACTCAGCATCTCCATGGCAGCCTGAGTAAGGCGGCACTCGGTGTAGCGATGTGCCGCAGGTGGATCGTCCAGGCTGCCGAAGTTTCCGTGCGGGTCGATCAGCGTGATGTTGCGGCTGAAGTCTTGGCCCATCTTGGTGAGGGCGTCGTAGATCGAACCATCTCCATGCGGGTGATACTTGCCCATCGTGTCTCCCACGACACCGGCGCACTTACGATGAGGGCGGTCTGGCCTGAGCCCGTTATTTGCCATTGAGTGCAAGATGCGGCGTTGCACCGGTTTAAGGCCATCACGCACATCTGGAATAGCTCGAGCAGTAATAACCGACAACGAGTAGGCAAGGTAGGAGTTCTCCATTTCGTCGGTGACCGGCACATCAATAACTTCTCGAGCAAAGCTGCCGAACAGCTCTTCTTGGCGTGGCATCTGCCTATTCTTTCAGTGCGCAGCGACAGTCTGGTGCCAACGACTTGCGAACATCGAGCGAAGCTTGCCGGGTGGAGCTTGCCGGTTGTGTAGGCCGGTTGTGTAGGCCGGTTGTGTAGGCCGGTTGCGAGCCAAACTGAGTTCGGGTGGACCCAACCCGCAGTGTCGTGCATGATTGCGCCATGACTGATACCCCGTGGTTAGGCGATGCATGCTCGTTAGTTGACGCTTTTCGAGCTGGTGACCGGTCACCTAAAGAGGAATTGCAAGCAACCTACGACGCCATTGAACGTAGCGATCTGAACTGCTTTTCCTTCCTTGACCAAGAGCGCGCTTTGAAGGCTGCCGATTCGGCGGACCTCACCCGACCGTTCGGCGGCGTGCCAACAGGAATCAAAGAGCTCGATCAGGTCAAGGGTTGGCCTGACACTGGTGCCTCGTTGGTGTTCAAGGACCGTATTGCTTCCGCAGATAGTGCGCTGGTACATAAGTTTGTTGATCAAGGTGGCGCAGTGCCCGTTGGCTTGACCACTGCTTCTGAATTCGGCGGTCTCAACGTGAGTATCACCAAACTCAACGGTATTGCACACAACCCTTGGCAGTACGGCAAGACTGCTGGCGGTTCTTCGGGTGGTAGTGCTGCTGCAGTTGCGGGCGGACTCGTGAGCATTGCAACTGGTGGAGATGGTGGCGGTTCAATCCGCATTCCTGCTGGCTACTGCGGACTACTCGGCATGAAGGGCACCTATGGACGAATCTCCCGCGGGCCGCATGCATACTTTCGGCCCGGCACCGTGGTGGTGGGGACCTTGGCTCGCTCGGTGCGTGACGCGGCTCGCTTCTACGATGTGTGTGCTGGCGTCGACCCTCGTGACCCATCAAGTCTTCCGAACCCAGGGAATTGGGAAAAGCAGCTTGGTAGCAGCGAACTTGCTGGGCGAAGAGTGGCAGTGTTGCCCTCAATAGCAGGAGTGTCGCTTGAACCAGGAGTAGAGGCTCACCTTCGTGCCCAAGCCTCGGAGTTGATTGCCTCAGCGGGCATGGTGGAAGTTGACCTGACCCTTGAACTGCCTAATTTGGCGGCGCAGTGGGCCATGGGAAATCTTTCGACTTTGTTGGCCGAGTTTGGACCGCTGTGGCCGTCCTGCGCGCCGCTGCTTACCGATGAGATTGCTATGGGGACGATACTGGCGCAGGCCATGTACAACCTGAACTTGGCTGCAGTTGCAGAACAGCAGCGAGTCGATGCGAACGCAGCGATGGCCGGCGCATTCGAAAAAGTTGACTACATCATCTCGTGTACCAATCCCGGTCCAGCTTTTGCTGCCGATGCCACAACTTCAAGCCCAACTGACAATTTCTTGGATCGGGCCAAATCCTCGACCCCGGCACGCGTTGCCTTTAAGGGCCTGATGGCAAGTCTGCGAGTACTCAATGCTGGCTTCCCGCGTATGTCCAATTCGCTGATTGAGTCCGTTGTAGAGAAAGTGCCGGACCTAGTCACCATGGGCGGGCTCACCATCATCTCGAATATTTATGGCAATCCGGCAGTATCGATTCCTGTGGGAACAGTCAATGACCTACCTGTAGGAATGCAGGTTTTGGCTCGTCATCACCGTGATGCCGAACTCTTTGACGTTGCGCTCCATATGGAACGGGAGAAGCCTTGGCCACTCGTTGCTCCAGCAGTGAGTGCAGGTTCTGCGGCTGTACAAACAGTCTGACTTGACAGCTTTGGCCGTTGGGCTGCTAGAGGCCCATCATTGCCACTAGGCCATGATCGTGGCCTGCGGTGTATCCGCCATCTACAGCAATTGCCTGCCCGGTCATAAACGATGCGTCTGCTGAGAGTAGAAAAGCAGCAACAGCGGCTATCTCCGAAGGCTGTCCAAACCTTCTCAGCATATGAGCGCTTCGGAATGATTCACGAACCTCTTCCATGCCGGGCATATCAAAAACCTCGGCCATCATGGGCGTCTCGATAAACCCGGGGCACACTGCGTTGGCGCGAATTCCTTGACGGCCGTAGTCAATGGCAAGGTTCTTCGTGAGTAGAACCACCCCGCCCTTTGATGCGTTATACGCGCTGCCACCAGAGGTGCCTTCGAGGCCTTCGATACTGGCCAGTGTGACGATTGATCCGCGAGTTGTTCTGCCTAGGGCCAACTGGGGTTCTTGGGCAAGCATCGCACGAAGCGCAAACTTGCAACTCAGGTATGTGCCAGTCAGATTGATGGAAATAATGCGGTCCCATTCCTCTTCAGCTAGATCGTGTACTGCTCCGCCGCCAGCAACACCTGCTGCAGTCACTAGACCGTCAATGCGCCCAAACCTGCTCGTCGCTGCAGCGAATGCAGTTTCTGTAGCTTGAGCGTTGCGAACATCAAGGCTCATAAACTCAAAGTTGTGACTGTATGCGCCTAGATCGTTGAGCGGGTCTTGAATATCAAACCCAACCACCGAGGCCCCGTCAGCCAATAAACGCTCAACCGTGGCCAAGCCGATGCCAGAGGCTGCACCCGTCACAAAATAAACTCGGCCATCACTAGACTTCATGACTCTGAGCTCCTACTAGGCGGGAAGAATGAGTTCTGCTGCTTGACGAAGTTCTTCAGTGCTACCGGCATGAACCAAAATTTCAGTGACGGCTGACTCTTTCCATGCTGCAACACGATCAGCAATTCGCGCTGCTGTGCCAACAAGCGAAATCTCATCTGCAAATGAGACCGGAACCTCGCCGATTGCTTGATCAGCCTTGCCATCAAAGAACAGGTCTTGGATCTTTTCGGCTTGCTCGCCAAGGCCCATTCTTGCAGCAAGCTTGGTGTGGTAATTCTGACCCTTGGCTCCCATGCCGCCAATGTAAAAAGCCAGCATTGCGCGGGTTCCGCCGAGGGCTGCCTCGATAGTTTCAGGGCGGTCATCCGGAGTCACGATAAAGGCTGAGATCGCTGCAACTTCAAAGTCCTCTGGCGCTGCAACGAGTTGGTCTGCGTAGACCTCTTGGCGGTAAGGCGAGTAGTACAGGGGCAACCAACCGTCGGCAATCTCGGCAGTCTGCGTGACGTTTTTTGGGCCTTCGGCGCCGAGGTAGATCGGAATTTTACGACGCAATGGGTGCACGATTGATTTCAGCGGCTTGCCTAATCCCACACTGCCCTCGCCGGAATAGGGGTGTTGATGAAATTCACCTTGGTAGTTCAGCGGTTCCTCACGGGCCATAACTTGCCGGATGATCTCAATGTATTCGCGAGTACGCGCCAGTGGCTTATTTGAGGGTCGGCCGTACCAGCCTTCAACGACCTGCGGCCCCGATACACCCAAGCCCAACATAAAGCGGCCATTCGACAGATAGTCCATCGTGATTGCTGACATTGCTGTGGCCGTTGGCGTGCGCGCAGCAAGTTGCATCACTGATGTGCCAAGTCGGATTCGGTCGGTCTTTGCTGCCAGAAATGCAAGCGGTGTGAGGGCGTCAGAACCCCAGGCCTCTGCAGTCCATACAGAGGTGAACCCCAATCTTTCCGCCTCAACAGAGCGCTCCACCCAATCAGGCGAGGGCATTTGTCCCCAGTATCCAAGTTGCAGTCCGAGTTGCATGTGAATTCCCTAGTTCTTCAATAATCGACGGTCAAATGGCTTTGGTTGGCTACTTGCCCTGAAAGTTGGGCTTGCGCTTTTCTTTGAATGCACGTGGCCCTTCACGGGCGTCTTCAGAGCCGAACACATCCCACCCGTAGGTGAACTCGTGCTCTAGCGCTTCCTCTTGTCGCATGCCATTTGTTTCTCTCAAGGTGCGCAAGATTGCTTTAACAGACAATGGCCCATTTTCGCAGATGGTTTGACCAATCTCAATAGCTTTATCTAGCGCTTGACCGTCGGGCACTACGTAGCCAATCAAGCCAAGCTGCAACGCCTCATCCGCAGAAATATGTCGGCCGGTGAGGAGCAAGTCGCAAGCAACGGTGTAAGGAATTTGACGAGGAATCCGAACCACCGAACCACCCATCGGATAGAGCGACCATTTCACTTCGGAGATACCGAACTTTGCAGACTGACCAGCCACCCGGATCTCTGTGGCTCCAAGCAGTTCAGTGCCGCCCGCAATGGCTACGCCCTCAGCTGCCAAAATAATCGGCACGCCTGGTTGCCAAGAACGCAGCAATGCCTTCCAAGGCAAGTCGGGATCGGCAGCGAGTCGAGCCTGAACATCAATTTCTCCTGGTGCAAGATCTGCCTGATGGCCACCGGCCATTTCTTTGAGGTCAGCCCCCGAACAGAAGTCGCC
>JBBDMQ010000408.1:0-10086 GCA_040878245.1 Microthrixaceae bacterium | reverse complement strand
AAACGAACTAGTGATGATCTTGTTGATCCCTCTATGTTGCGCGTACAGCAGGGTCGCTATACCGAAGATTCCCTTGCCGAGGCTGCAAACGACCCGAGGGTATGCGCAGTAGTGATTCGTTCGGACAAACGATTTGGCAATTTTCCGGGGCTACCGGAGAAACTCCTGAAGGATGGGTTTGTGATCACTCAAGAATCACGCTCCGCTGCTGGTCTCGAGCGGATGTTCACTCGCAGAAACTGCCAATGACTCCTCATTCGAGTCAGTATCTACTCGCAGCATCAAGTGGATGAGTGAGGCACTTACAACGCCCAGCATGATTCCCGGAACAGCAATACCAGAATCGTTCAGAGCAAAGCCCAAGACCATTGCAGTAAGAAGTCCCGCAACTGCGGCACGCTCTTGTGGAATGCGCTCGGCAATTTTGCGCAAACGCCAAGGAGCCTTCCAAAACAGGTAGGCAATAAATGCAAACACCACAGGCAGCATCAGCGTCCAAACAGAGCTAGCGAGCACCGAGAAGTTAGCGTCAAGTTTGCGCAACACGACCGTGTTGAGAGCCTCAAATCCGTTCGCCCCGATATCCGAAAGTAGTCGACCAAGGTGGGTTCGTTCTGCCGCTGGCCGCGTCAGGTCAAGTGCTCCAAGAGCTATCACCAGCAGTATCGACAGTGAACCCCACAGTGCTGCAGTTCTCAGACGCACCTTCAAACCAAGAAGCATCCATGCTGTGACCCCTGCAGAGGGGATCATGGCAAGGGCTCCTCCAACATCTGCCCCCCAAAATGGTGCCCCATCGAGCAGAACAGCCCAGCCAAGAAGCGCTATTCCCAGCCAAATGCCGATGCGGCCACCAACGCGATATGCAATCAAGGCCGCCGCCATAATTGCCGAGGCTGCAAACATGGCAAACGCAGGATTCCCCATGCCGTTGAACCTTCCTGCAACCGTCGGCGTATAGCCAAAGACGGTGTTGAACTGCAGCGGGCCACCAATCAAAATATCGCCGCTAAGAAGTAACAGCAGCAGGCCTAGGGTGGCGAGTAGCGGATCAACTAGGAATCTCTGCGTCAACAGATAAATGGTGACAGCTAAGAGAGCGGAACCTCCAACGATAAACAGCCAGAATGCGGCTCTCCCCCATTCTTCGAAGGGAAAGATTCCGGCCAGGTAGGTAATCGGCAAAAAGGCAAGAACTCCCAGTGTTGCAATCTCAATACCCTTACGAAGGCCGAGTGAGGACCTTGACATCGCCAGAATTGCAAGGACCCACAGCAACAACTGGACCAGAACAAACAGCGTCGAAGCAGGACCAACCACCGAATCCCTAAACGCTGCCGCTGTATTGGCAGAGATCAGCATGTGAGTTCGCTGTAAATATGTTCCGCCTGACCCTTTTCGCTCCATAAGAGTTCCCTCCATAGAACTCGGAATGGCGACTCCGAGCAGCGAGGCGATCGTTGGAGCAATATCAACGGTCTGAACAAATCCTGCTCGTCGGGTGGTACCGGAGGACAACAAACCTGGTTGCACCTGAGGTGAGTGAACCCCCATAACGGTGAGTGAACTGCCGTTGTCTATGGCGTTGGGGGCAACGACGAGCACCGCAGTACTTTCATTCTTTATTTTGTCGAGAAGCCTCCCAAGAAGTTCATCTGAGTGCCTAATGGCCTGAGAACGAATGAACAGTTGTTGTTGCGAGGTTGAGAGCAGTTTCGCATCTTCGGCCCGAACCATGTCTGATGCCTCAACAAGCAACACAGAGTTGGTTGGCATGTACATAGCCGCAGACTCTGCGACAGCCCGGTTGTTGTACCGCACTCCGAACGGGAAGCTGTCATCATCTTCGAGTAGTTCCGGTCCGATTGCTCCGGCCTCAACGACACCTTGGCTATCAATGAGCCCCAGTGAGGCTTCACGGCGAATGACCAACTGCCCAAGGATGTCTGTGTGGTCGCCATTAGCTACAACGCCGCGCTGAACACCAGCCTGCCGTAGAGCGGTTCCGAGTGCACCTACTTCGGCTCCAAACAGCAGCGAGTCATTCAGGTTCAGGGTCGAAACAAGTCCAAGGTTGAACACCTCTCCTGCTGCGGGGAGAGTTCCGGTTTGAAGAGCAAACTGAGACCCGAGGTTGCCTTCCGGCGACTTGTAAGCCACTGCACCCTCCTCTGTTCCCTCTGACCGAGTTCCAGCATTGAGCGTTGTGTATCCATCTACGGCAGAGGTATCTCGGCTCACAGACCGGACTGACAGGTCAGCAATAACCGATTTTTTCAGCAAAGCATAAAGATTCGGGGTTGTCTGCTCCGTGACCTCCTCCCAAGCAAGAGTGGGAACTGAAAACACCAGCACCGACTCCGCCCTGCCGAGCGGGGCATCATCTGAAACCTCTGCAGATACCGAAGGGGCTACGCAAACAACTGCACTCCCAACGGCTACGCAAGCTGCCAACCGGAGGGTGCGCCTTAATCTTGTGGTTCTCATGTCACTCTCCTGTGTGGCTTCCTGAACGAGGAAGTCGCTGAGTGATTGATACACCCAGAACTCGCAAAAACGCCGCATATACGGCTAGCGCTAGCGAACTCAGGAGAATGAGTGCTAACAAATCCATCAGCTTTCCCGAGGGGGCCCACCACCGGTACAGCCCCCAAGCGAGCAGCCCCACAAAAAATGAGGCAGCTGCACAGGGCAGCATGAGGGTAGGGAAAATCCACATCTTGGTGCGTCTACGTAAAGACACAATCATCACAGCCGAGCCAACAAAAAAAGCCAAACTGTGAGATAGCCCAAGTACCAGCACCAGATCAGCACCCTTGGCAAAGACTGCTGCTGATGCCATCATCGCAACTCCAACAACTGCAGCACAAGCACCGGCATAAGCGGGAACTCGGCTGTTGCCATAGACGTACCAGGCCCGCGCCAGCAGGAAAAACACCCCATAGGGGAGGAGTCCGAGCCCAAGCGAGGCTAGAGCCGCAGCAAGCAACTCGATGCTCTGAGAATCCTTGGCTGACCCAAATGCAAGCACTGTCATAGCAGGAACAGCAAGCGCCGCACAGAGCGCGCTTAATGGCAAGAGCAGAACGCACATTGAGTCCATTGCCCATCGTAGTGAGGCAGCGAATGCTGCGGTATCTCCGGCTTCATGTTCGGCAACCAACTCGGGAAGGATCGTGGTGTGAATGGGCTGAGCAATGATTCCGTAGGGAGCAAGAAAGAAGAACCAGCCCACTTGATAGGCAACTACCCCGCCTTCCACTGCACCACCAGCAATGATTGCAGCCCCGAGTAGCAGTGCCGCAAAGCCGTGTTGCAAACTGGCCCAGCCGGATAGCGAAAGGAGCTTCCTGAGCCCGTCATGCTGCCGGGTAAACCGAGGACGCAAGGAAAATCCAGTTCTCCAGACTGCTACGGATGGCACCGCTACGAACGCCACAACACCAAGCGTTCCACCACAGGCCAGAAGAAGCTTTTCCTGAGTGCTGAGATCTAGGCCAGGATCGGGGCCTGCCATAGAGCGAAATGCCAGAAGAAATAACACCATAACAACGGTGTTGCCGATTGGGGCAAGGGCAGGCACCACAAAGCTGCGCTTGGCATGGAGTACGGCTGTAGAAATTGCTCCGAGCCCGTACAAAATCACCTGCGGAATAAAGAACACCAATAAGAACGCAGTTAAGGCTTGCTGCTGGGATGCAATTGAGGGATTCTCCACCGCCGTCGTCAGCAGGTCTGCAATCCAAGGTGCGGCGGCAATGCCAACGAGGGAAACCACTCCAAGCAAAATGATTGCTACTCCGAGCAACTCACCAGCGAGGTGTTCGGCACCCTCTTGATCTCCGCGATCTAGGAAGCCAACGAAAGTCGGGACTAGTACTGCCGAAAGTGCACCTGCAGCCAAGAGCTCGAACAACAGGTTTGAAACAGTATTTGAACTCTGGAATGCGTTACCTAGATACGTCGTTCCAAGAACTGCTGCAATTGCAAGAACACGGATTCCGCCGAACCCCCGAGAAACAGCAGCAGCTGCGCCCATTCCTGCGGCCGAACGGGACACTGCACGTGACCCGCCGACCGACTCGCTCATGGTTCAAGCCATGGAGGAAGCACGGAATCAGCCTGTGGGCCGTAACCAAAGTTGCCGCTTCTCCCCTGCTGCAAATCAGAAACCGATAAGACAGCCGCAACTCTTCCTGCTACGAGGTCAAGGTCATTTACTGTCGAGATGGCTGCCTCGTTCCCGGAATAGAAACGAAAGGTATCCCCTCGTTCAGCAGGCTTTTTCTGCTCAGCTGCTGCTGGCACAAAGACTTCTGCAAGCACAGTTGGGATCTTTGCTGCTGCTGCGGCATTTGCAAGTTGGCCTGCAAGTGAGCCCGGTTTGGCAAGAGTTGAGTTTGTGCCCGTGACCACAAAGAGCGCTATCCGCTGCCCGCCAAGACCGTCTGTTCCATCTACCGTGAGCAACTTAACGAATCCAGCATCTTGCAACTTCTTCAACACTGCATTGCTTAAAGGATCTGCCGGCTCAGTTTCAGGCACTGTTTCAGGCACTGATTCAGGAACTGTTTCAGGAACCGTGGTTGTTGAGGTTGCAGGGATGAACTCCGTGGACTCAAAAATCAGACTCCATACTTCACGCTGCAATTCAGCAACTGACGTGCCAGAAGTATCAGCGATCTGCTGTAGCTGCTCAAAATCCGCCTTTTCCTTCAGGGTCCAGCGGGGGTCAAGTGACAAGATGCCCGCCACGCTCGCACCAGATTGACGGAGTCTCAGTACAAGGTCCTGCACCGGGCCAAGTTCAACACCTGGTTCAACTGCAACTACTGCAGTGGTATCGCTCAGTTGATCTTCTACAGCAAATGGTGCCGACTCATCGACATACTGCTGCAGTTGCTCGATCTGTACATTTTTCTCATCAATAGCGGTAACAGTCTCATTCAGGTTTGCTTCAACTCGAACGAGACGATCCTTTAATGAGTCCGAGATGCCGCCATCAAGGACAGAGCCCAACACAACTCCCACTGCCAGAGCTAAGAAGAACGCCACGATAGATACCAAGTAGAAACGAAAGGTCACCATCTTACGAAAGCCGTTTAGTGAGAGAGTAGAAGATGTCTCGGAGGTCAACCCAGACTGTGCGTAGCAACAACTGTAATGAATCAGAGACCAATGCCACTGCAAGAATCACTACAAGTGCCGCAGCGACCAGCATCAAGATATCTCGTCGGCGAACGCGACCCTGATAGAGCTGACTCACACCTTTGGCGTCTATCAGCATTGGACCGAGACGCAGGCGAGTAAGGAAGGTAGATGACATTCCTGCGCGACCTTTATCGAGGAACTCAACCATGGTGGCATGGGTTCCTACAGCAACAATGAGCTCTGCACGGCACTCATAGGCAAGCAACATTGCAGCGTCCTCGCTTGTGCCCTCAATAATGAACTCCTTGTAGGGCAAGCCCTGACTCTGGAGCTCCTCTCTGCCTGGGGCACGACCGTCGGGGTGCACGTGGTGAACCAGTTCAGCTCCACAGTTCCATGCTCGTTCCGAGAGAGAATCAAAGTCTCCAATAATCATGTCGGGTGTGAACTTCAGATCAAGGAGTGCGTCAGCACCACCGTCAACACCGACTAAAATCGGATGAAACTCAACTATGTAATTGCGTAGCGCCCGAAGGTCTTCTTGGTAGTCATGCCCTCGAACCACAATGAGTACATGCCGACGTTCAAACTTGGTCCGGATATCTGGAACAGCAATCGGCTCAAAAAGCAGACGTGCTTCTTTCTCAACGTACTCAAGCGTGTTGACAGCAAAGCTCTCAAGTTCGTTACCAATCGCATCTCGGGCAAGCTCCATCTGAGCCTCGACCTGAGAAAGATCCAAATTCTTTCCCCGGCAAATCTCTGAGCCACCTCGCAGAAGCACTCCATCTTCAATAGTGATGGTCTCACCATCTTTTACCTGAGTCATTACTTCAGTTCCCACAGCGTCCAAAATTAGAATGCCCGCCTCTGCAACTCGCTTTGGCCCACCGTTCGGGTACCGACCAGAAATAGAAGGACTTGCATTAACAACAGCGCCCACCTGAGCAGCAGCCAAGCCTTCACCGGCAACTCGATCTAAGTCTCGGTGATTGATGATTGCTATCTCGCCAGGCTTCAGTCGCTTGACAAGGTCCTTAGTCCTTGAGTCGACACGAGCAGTTCCGGTGATTGAGACTCGTGCATTCGTTGTGGTGTCAGTCATGATCGGTGCTAGATGCTAGGTCAAAGCGCCGCTGCGGCATAGGTTCAGCCTTCATCAGTCCGCCGACCGAGTTGATCTAGGGCGCGGAGTGGGCCAAACCGGTTGATGACCGTACTGAATGAAACCCTTTCGCTCGCTAGATTCAGTAGCAATAGTGCTACTAGGACTCCCACCCTGGCGGGTGCCTCCAAGGTGAGGACTACAGCCAGCCCAATTGCAGCCCCTAGCGGGTTTGCGCCGGTATCGCCAAGCATCACTCGCTCCTTGAGTTCCGCAGGCAGGATGCCACAAGCTGCACCGACAGCTACGCATAATCCAAGCAGACCAGTGAATGATTCCAGTTCTAGTGACCCAGAAAGTAGCGCCGACACGATGCAGGAAACGACTAGGGCTACCAAACAGAAAGAAGAGAACTTGGTAACCCGACCGGGAGCACGATCAAACAAGTTTGCAAGATTTGCTGCGAGGGCAATGACTGCTCCATCGATGAGTAACCAGAACAGCGAGTTCTGTTGCAATGGCAGAACGAGAACGAGTGCAAAGGCCGGACCGGCAATCATTTTGAGTGAGCCTGCAGTGAGTTTGCCGGAGAATACTGATTTCAAATGACCTCTATAGCCAGAGCTTCCCGCATCTTGAGCTAGGTCATCAAGAAGGCCGAGCAGGCCAAAACCTGCAACAGCAAGTGCAGTCAATTCACAGGATTCGATGACGCCAACAGGCAGGCGAACATCAAGTGCAGCAAGCACAGAGACCATTGCACTCAGACAAAAAACCGCCAGCACAATGACGATTCCACCTGAGGTTGATATCGGCGCACCGCGGTAGTTGGTTCGCAGAAATACAGGACGTGTGAGTAGGTCCGTAAGCGCCCTGTAGAGAACGGCGCCCATTGCTACTCCTAGCAGAAGCGCAACAAGAAGAAGAATCATTTTTTGCCGGGCCGACGCTCACCCTGAGCACTACTCAAGAGTTCGTAAGCGTGGTCACGAGCGGTGGCGCTATCTGGCGAACCCGACAACATTCGAGAGAGTTCGACTACACGGCCCTCCTCGTTGAGCACTGAAGCGGTTGTCGTTGCTGAGCCATGGCTCTGGTTCTTGGATACCAACACTTGCGCATCAGCAAAGGCTGCCACTTGGGGCAGGTGAGTCACCACGATTACTTGGCCTTGCTCCCCCAATTCAGCTAGGGCGCGCCCAACGAACAGTGCTGCTTCTCCACCAATCCCGGCATCGACCTCATCAAAAATCATTGTCGGCGGACCATTCGAAAGCACTAGGCGAAGCGCCAACATGACGCGGCTTAATTCACCGCCGGACGCAACTTTGGTGAGACTCCCCATGGTCGAACCGGGGTTTACCGCAATTCTCAGCTCAACAAGTTCTCCGGCTGCAGGTAGGTCCTCAGTATCTGAAACTCGAACCTCGAGTTTCGCACCGGGCAAAGCCAAGTCGGCAAGGTGTGCCTCGACTGCTGCAGCTAGTCCCCCCGAGGCTGCACGTCTTGAGCTGCCAATCGCAGCACTCACCGTCTGTAAGTCAGCTACTGCAGTTGCAAGCTCGGCTTCGTAGGCGGCCAATGTTGCGTCATGAGCGGTAAGTTCCTCTAGTCGTTCTCTAGCTTCATCGGCATAAGCCACAACTTCCGTCAGTGAGTCGCCGTATTTTCGCCTCAACTCGACGAGCATCTGACGTCGAGACCTCACTAAGTCAAGGCGCTCCTCGTCGGGTTCAATTGATTCACCAACTTGACGGAGTTCTGCAGCGCAATCCTCAAGCTCGGCCGCTACGTCTCGGAGCCTTGCTAGAACCGCAGTAAACGGTCTTCGATCAGCAAGCATATTCATGACTCGAGCCAGAAGGTCGTTCGCAGAGCCATCATCGCTCAGCAGACCAACTGCGCTGAAAGCTGCTTGTTGGTGAGCCAGCGCCCCCGACAAGAGGTCCTGATCATGCTCAAGTAGGAGCTCTTCTCCAACTACCGGGTCGATGCGATCAATCTCTTCTAATTGAAATCGTAGAAGATCGATCTCTCTGACCCTTGAGCGTTCATCACCGCCCATTTCTTCGAGTCTGGCTCGGGCTCTATCGACCTGACGTCGCGCCGCAAGAAGCGGAGTTCGATCTATTCCCGCAAACTCATCAAGAGCTGCCCGCTGTGTTCTTGGCTGCAATAAAGCCTGTTGAGCATGTTGCCCATGCAGTTCCAACAACTCAGCGCCAAGTGCCGCTAATGCCGCTGCAGTCGCTAGTTCAGAATTGATGTAGGCCCGCGAGCGACCAGAGGCAGGAAGCACTCGCCGCAACACCCACTCGGTATCGCCCTGCACGAACAAACCCTCGACGGTTGCTTCGCTAGCGCCAAGGCGGACGCGCTCTGGATCGGGCCGACCGCCGAGCAACAGGTTCAACGCCTCAACAACCATTGTCTTTCCGGCTCCGGTTTCGCCGGTCAGCGCTGTCAGGCCGGGGCCAATTGGAATCCGCGCCTCTTCAATGACACCCAGGTTTTTAACCACGAGTTCCACCAACATTGACTAGTGATCGTAGGTGAACATGCGCAGAAAAATTGTTACCCATCCACTCAGGGAGGGGTCAGCCCAAACTTCTGGCGCAAGACAGAGTGAAAGTCTTGCCCTCCGAACGTCACGAATCTGGAGGGGTGAGCACTAGCTGTACACAAGACCGAGTCCCCTGGCGCAAGTGGATCGCCTGTGCGGCCGTCCACCGAGACCCCCGCCGAACGATCTCCAGACACTCTGACTTCAATGCGGCAATCAGGTTGGAGGACTAACGAACGGTCAAAAAGCATGTGTGCTGCAACCGGCGTCATTAAAATTGCTCGATGCCGGGGATCAATGATGGGACCGCGAACAGAGAACGCATAGGCCGTAGATCCGGTGGGTGTTGCTAAAATGAGACCATCGCACACATAGGTGGTGAATGGTCGGCCATCAAGTGCTACCTCTAAGCGCACCGTCCGACCCATCTGAGACTTCTCAATTACGACCTCATTAAGTGCATCATGCTGTTCCACCCCGCCACCTCGGCGAGTGGTCTCAACCCGAACACGTAAACGATCTTCAACGGTGTACGAACCCGACAAGAAACGCTTGAGGGCCATCCTCAGGCCGTCTGGTTCCACTTCGGTCAGATAGCCCAACTGTCCAAGGTTCACGCCCAACACGGGTACATCCTCGGCCGCAGCGAGTTCAGCAGCCCGCAACATGGTTCCATCGCCGCCCAAGCTCAAAATCAGATCTGCGCCAATGGCAATTTTATCGGCTGCTAGACCCAACTCAGCTAGGCCTAAGGCATTGGCATCTTCAGTAAGTAGGCGAACCTCATGTCCGCGTGAGGTAAGCCACTCAATCGCGTCTCGCGCTAACTCTTCTGCACGTTCACGATGCATAACAAGCCCAAACGCACTCATCTCTGCTCTGGTTCCGTTCTTGGTAGAGGTTCTGCTGAGAGAACTGTGTCGACAAGTATTTCAGCCTGCAGTTCAGCCACTGCAATTCGGATACTGCCGCTCTCTAGTATGGCCGGACTGGGCCTGCGCAGATAGAGAAGAAATTCTAGGTTGCCCTCGCTCCCCCTGAGAGGAGATTTCTGCAACCCATGCAGCTCCGCTCCCTCTGATTCTGCAGAGCCGATCACCCTGAGCACCGTCCTGCGCCAGATGAGCGGGTCAGAAATCACTCCTTTGCCTGCATCGCACTCGGCACGGGTGGCCTCAAACTGCGGCTTCACCAGCAGCACGAGCCACCCGCCGGGTTTGCAGGAATTCAAAAGCACTGACATGACTTGTGTCAGCGAGATAAATGA
>JBBDMQ010000407.1:0-10133 GCA_040878245.1 Microthrixaceae bacterium | reverse complement strand
CTAATTCCACAGCGGAGGGATAACAGGAGTACACGTCTAGGTGGGTCACCTGATCGATCTGAATCTCAGCGAGCTCTAACACTCGATTTCCCGCGATGTTCATGGCGGCAGAAGAGAAGAAGTTTTTTCTCTCCGTCAGGCTGCGGTCTTTGGCCTCGGTGCCTGCATGAACGAATATCCATTTGTCGGCCGAAACCCCGAGTGAGCGGGCCCGCTCTACTGAGCACAAGATGATGCCCGAAGCCATATCTACGTCTGGGTTCGAGACCATTCGCTTGGTGTAGGGGTAACCAATCATCCGATTTTCGGCGCTCGGGGTGGTGATTTCATCTGCGGTGAAGGCAGTTTGATTCCAAGCGTATTGATTTTGTTCTGCGACTCGAGAAAATCCAGCCCAGATAGTCCCGACATGCTGAAGATGCTCCTCCATGCTTCGGCCTGAGTCTTGCCATAAGGCGTTTTCAAAAAGCGGGTAGACCTGAAGTGGCATAACTATGCCTCGCTCCATTTCTGAGGGGTGTCCCATCAGAAATGCAGACTCGTCCATCCAGTCAGGGACTTCCTGTGCTGATTGCCGGGTCCAGTCAAGCTCTCTACCGAGTTTCTTTGCCATTGATCTTGACTTGCCGGCTTCGCCGCCACAAAGGAGCGCAAGGTCAATTTGTCCAGCAGCTATTGAGCCAGCCAACCTGTTCATCATTGACTGTGGAGTATTGCCTCCCACTGTTGCGTACCAAGTCTGCGCTGCGCTGCATCCAAGCTGCTCTCGCACTAGTGCGGCTGGGTTGGAGTAACGCCAAGTTAAAGTGGGCACGGCTGCAATCACCTGCGCAGAGGTCAAAGCATCATTTACCCCAGAGTCTGCTTGAGCTGCGAGCAGCGCCTGAGTCATCAGCGCGGCTGGTTCACAAGGCTCAGATCCTTGATCCACGCGATTCAGAATCTGACCAACACCGATAATGACTGGAGTACGAGGATCAATAGATGGGTGAGCACCGGGCATCGGAGCAGACTAGAGGCGAGGAACACACTCCTCGAACTCAGAGGAATCAAATTTCGGAAATCGGAGTGACAAGGCCATCTGGATAGCTAGATAACGCAGGGGGAGTTTGGGGCGTTGGTGACCGGTTCGGTGAGTTCACTACACTGAGGCATGTGCAGGACTCCTCGGTTTCGCAGACAGGCCACAATGCAGATCAATCTGTGATCAGAGTTGTGCTCGGATCTGATCACGGTGGACTCAGGTTGAAGGGCGAGCTAGCTCAACATTTGACCAACCAAAATATGTTGGTGACAGACCTTGGAACTCATGGCCCTGACTCGGTTGACTACCCCGAATTTGGGGCAGCAGTCGGTCGAGCTGTAGCTGCAGGAGAGGCTGAGTTTGGTGTGGCCGTATGCGGATCTGGCCTTGGCATTTGTATTGCTGCCAATAAGATTGAAGGTGTTCGTGCAGTAACTGTTCACGACGTCACTTCGGCTCGCCTGAGTAGAGCTCATAATGATGCAAACGTGATCTGCCTCGGAGAACGATTGATTGGAACAGAGGTGGCAAAGGAGGCTGTTGACGTGTTTTTTGCTACCGAATTTGAAGGTGGACGACACGCACATAGGGTGGCCAAATTGGATGCACTCTTGAATCAACAGAAGTAATCATCGCACCCGATCACAATCGGGTGCCTACCGAAGGAAGTATCTGCCATGCCATGGCCGACTGAATGGGACAACGAAGTATTTAGCGCTATCGACCGAGAGGTAGACCGTCAAAATACTGGTATCCAATTGATTGCATCCGAGAACTTCACCTCACCTGCAGTGATGCAAGCTGTGGGTTCAGCGCTCACAAACAAATACTCAGAGGGCTACCCGGGTAAGCGCTACTACGGCGGCAACGAGGTGGTGGACGAGATCGAACAGATTGCCATTGAGCGTGTTAAGTCGCTCTTCGGCGCAGAGGCTGCAAATGTTCAGCCACACTCAGGAGCCAATGCAAATATCGGCGTGTATCTAGCGCTACTCGATGCTGGAGATACCGTTTTGGGTCTCAGCTTGGACCACGGTGGTCACCTGACGCACGGGTCACCTGTCAACATCTCGGGAAAGTTTTATAACTTCATCTCTTATGGGGTTCGGCCAGAGGATGAGCGCATCGATTACGACCAAATGCGCAAACTCGCTCTTCAACATCGACCAAAGATGATTGTGGCTGGCGCTACGGCCTATCCAAGAGCCATTGACCCAGAGATCGTTCGCCAGATCTGTGATGAGGTTGGTGCCCTATTCATGTTTGATGCAGCTCACATTGCTGGACTCATTGCTGGAGGTTCGCACCCGAACCCCACACCTTTGGCCGATGTGGTGACTTTTACGACCCACAAGACCCTGCGCGGTCCTCGTGGAGGCTGCATTCTTTCTAAAGAAGAACACGGTGCGCGAATCAATAAGGCCATTTTTCCTGGCTTGCAGGGTGGGCCTCTGGAACATGTGATTGCAGGCAAGGCAGTGGCTTTCCGAGAAGCAGCTCACGAAAGCTTTGCCGAATATGCACACCAGATTGTGAGCAACACTCGAGCACTAGCCGAATCCCTCATCACTCAAGGTTTCAGATTGGTGTCAGGCGGATCGGATAACCACTTGCTACTTATGGATCTTCGTTCTTTCGACCCTGACCTCACTGGTAAAGAGGCGCAGATTGCACTCGACCTTGCAGGAATCACGCTCAATAAGAACACTGTTCCAGATGATGAGCGCTCGCCGTTTGTGACCTCTGGCCTAAGGATCGGCACTCCCTCGGTAACTACTCAGGGCATGACCGAGCCAGAGATGGCCGAGATTGCAGATCTGATTACCCGGGTGCTGCGCGCTCCGAGTGACGAGACTGTTCTTGCTGAAGTCCGCAGCGATGTTGAGATGCTCTGCTCAAAGTTCACGCCTTACCCCGTCTGAGCTTCACCGCATGTTCGTTGAACTAGGCCTACTAGCCTGAGCACTGTGGGTATCCTGCCGTATTTATTTGTCATGGCCGTGGCCGTTATTGCAACAGCAATTTCGGTACCGCCACTGCGAATTCTGTCTAGAAAGTTCGGTGCCATGGCCGAGCCAGGCGATCGAACGGTGCATGAAACTGCGACGCCCCTCTTGGGTGGAACTGCGCTGTTTATTGGGCTGCTGCTGGCTTTGGTGGCGGCTTGGCAGATCCCCGAGTTTGGCCCGGTCTTTGCTGCACCAGGCAACGTGTTGGGAGTTGTGGCTGCTGCAACCGTTATTTGGTTGACGGGACTCATAGACGACCTTCGTGACGTCTCTGCTCCCGCCAAGGTGGCCGGTATGGTGTTGGCGGGTTCACTACTGACACTCGTTGGACTCACCATCATTTACTTCAGGGTGCCATTCTTGGGCTTTACGCTGCTGCCACCCGATATGTCTGCACTCATCACCGTGCTGTGGGTTGTTGGCATGGCAAACGCCGTCAACTTGATTGATGGACTTGATGGACTTGCTGCAGGCATCGTGGCGATTGGTGCCGGGTCGTTCTTTTTATACGGTTGGCGTCTCCTTGACGTCGGGGTGATTGATCCGAGCAATCTAGGTCCGCTCATAGCGATTATTACTGCCGGAGTGTGCCTTGGATTTTTACCGTTCAACTTCAATCCGGCAACGATCTTCATGGGAGATTCCGGGGCCCTACTTCTTGGACTCCTGCTTGCGGCTTCCACCATTGCTGTAGGTGGCCAATCGGACGACCCGTTCTCTGGTCAGTCGTGGTTTTTCTTTGCGCCGTTGGTCATCCCCTTGGTGATTTTGGGCGTGCCACTCTTTGATTTGGTATTCGCTGTTTTGCGTCGAGCTAGAAATCGAACAGGGGTGGCTACTGCAGATAAGCAACACCTGCACCATCGTCTGATGGACCTTGGTCACGGCCAACGTCGCACGGTGGTCATTCTGTGGGGTTGGACTGCCGTGCTGTCTTGTTTTGTGCTTATTCCGGTATTCACGAGTCGAGGAAATGGCATAGTTCCAATTGGCTTGTTGGCTCTAGCGCTTCTGCTCGTGACTCTGTTTGCGCCAAGGTTCGGTCGGTACAGCGAACTCGGCAGCGATCAAGATCAAGAGACTGCAGAGTCCCAGACTGCCGAGTCCGAAACTGCCGAGTCCGAAATTTAGCTCGCTGTTACCGTGGTGGTGTCTACCCCTGAGCGGATAATTGAGCCAGGCAGATTGCCAGTCGCAGCGCTGTTGCGCACCACCTCAACTCCGCTGACAAATACATGATTCACCCCAACCGAGCCGGCGTATAAACGGCTGGTTCCGCCAGGCAGATCATCTACCATGCCGAGCAATTCAGACTCAACCTCGAGCGGGTCAAACAGAACCAAATCTGCGTGCGATCCCTCTTCTAGGACTCCTCTATCCCTCAGGCCAAAGAGTTCTGCGGGCACCTGAGTGAGCAGGTGAACCGCATGCTCAAGCGTGGTGAGCTTTCGGCCACGAATGCAATCCGCCAAGAATCGGGTGGGGTAGTTCGCTCCTTGCATCCGATCAAGATGCGCTCCAGCATCAGACCCTCCGAGCATTACCGAGGGGTGGTCCCATGCCCGACGGCGAAGCTCCCAAGATTCGCTGTCATTATCAGTAGCTCCTGGCCACAGGATGGTCTGCAGATTGTCTGAAATCACAATATCTAATAGGGCATTGAATGAGCTGATGCCCCGCTCTGCTGCGATGTCGCCAACCCGTCTTCCCGACAAGCCTTCGTTCACCTCAGAGAAGGTGTCGCCAATGACGTATGTGTCCCAGCCAGTGAGTCTGGCAAAGACGCCAGCATCAGGAGATGCTGCTCTGGATTCCATAAAGGAGCGAGTCTCTGCTTCGTTGAGTTTCTCAATTCGCTCGGGGATCGGCAGAGCCAAAATTGGACCCCAATCGGGCATCATGTTCAGAGCGCAGTAGGTCGAGAAACTCATGTTCATGCCAACGATCACAGGCATGGTGAGGGCAACTACTTTTGCGCCAGCCTCGGCGCAAGCATCCATGGCTGCTAGTTGATTCTGATACCGGTCGGGTGCGTGGGAGTCAATGGTCAGGACGTTCCAGTTCAGTGGCCTGTTGCCTGCCTGCGAGAACTTGATCATGAATGCAACCTCGTCCTCCGAGAAGCCATCGAGGCATCCATCAGAGGCGAACTCCAGAGTGGTTCCTTCGTGCTCGCTCACTACTGAGGCAAGAGACAACAGTTCCTCTTCGGTGGCCCACCTCGAGGCCACTGGCAAACCATCACCATCGGAGTGCGTGCGAGCCAAAGTGGTAGAGAATCCAAGCCCACCCGCCTCTATTGATTCAGCTAAGAGCTGACGCATTTGTTTGAGTTGATCGACTGATGCGGGTCCTGTTACCGCTTCAGGCCCCATCACCTTGCGGCGCAATGCGCAGTGACCAACCAAGAATCCGGCGTTCATTCCCAGGTTTCCCTCAAGCCGTGACAGGTACTCGCCAAAGCTCTCCCAGTCCCAGATGATTCCATTCTCTAGGGCGGTCAGTGGCATTCCCTCAACCTTGGCCATCATCTGCCTGGTGTAATCGGCATCCTCCGGGGCTAGTGGCGCCAGCGTAAACCCGCAGTTGCCGCCAATGACGGTGGTGACTCCGTGCAAGTTTGACGGCGACCCGGTTGGGTCCCAAAAAAGCTGTGCGTCGTAGTGCGTATGTGGATCAACGAAGCCTGGAGTCAGTACCAAACCTGTTGCGTCGATGACTTGAACATCGTTGTCAGCTTGCAGCGAATTTGCTGCAGCAATGGTCAAAATCCGGCCAGCTTCCACTGCAACATCGCCTGTTCGAGCAGGGCTACCAGTCCCGTCCACGATGGTTGCGTTCTGAATAAGTAGATCCATAGGGTTTCCTTGAGGTGAGTCGCGAATTGGTGAGGTGAGGTCTTGATGCGATATCCGGTAACACTGACACTTTGCCAGAATATGAACAGCACGGATATTCAGAGGCACAACTCAGGCCCAGATTTTATGTAACCCTATTAACGTGTCTTGTGTCACCTGTGCTTCCGCGTGGTAAACAAGGAGTACATAGTCAGGTTCGTACCCGACATGAAAGTAGTACAGAAGAATTATCCAACTAGTAGCCGTAGTCACCCTGCAGCTACACAAAGGGGAAATCCAACGTGAAGAAATCGTTACTCGTTTTGGTCTGTGCTGTTGCTCTCTTTGCTGCCTCCTGCGGGGCGAAAAGCAGCTCCGATTCCAGCAGCTCTGAAAGCGAGGGTGGTTCCACCGAAACTACCCAAGCCACTGCCACCGATGCAGCAATGTGGGGAGACCTCGAGTCTCCTTGCGGCGAGGGAAGCGCCTCTGTCGCCCCCGGAGAAGGACCTTCTACAGACAAGCTCGTCATTGGAGTTCCGAACGATCGCAATTCGCAGATCCGTCCTGGCCTCAACGCCGAGTTCTGGGATGCAGCCGTTGCCTTTACCGAGTGGTGTAACGAACAAGGCGGTATCCAAGGCGTGCCGCTTGAGCCACTTGATGTTGATGGCGGCGTCACCAACGTCGAGGCCGGAATGACCACAGCTTGTAATGCAGTATTTGCCCTAGTCGGCGGCGGTTTTGCGTTGGACAACTTGGAGTTCTCTGGCAAAGAAGGATCTGACTTCCATAAATGCGGGCTCATCGAGATTCCAGGATTTACCGTCTCGGTAGAGAAGAGTCTCTCGAACGGTCAGGTACAGCCGCTGCCGAATCCGGCAAATGCAAAGTCCACACAGTGGATTACTGATTTTAAGAAGCTGTACCCCGAGAACTCAAAGAAGGTTGTCGTGCTGTATAGCAAGGACCTTCCATCACTCGAGGCGGTCAAGGTTCAGTTTGATGCAGTGGTGGCTGAGGAGGGCGGAATTCAGAACCTGCCAGCAATCTCTTATCCAATCGTTGTTACCGACTGGGGACCTTATGCAGAGAAGGTGATCGAGAGCGGAGCTACCTCGATGTACTGGATCGGCGAGCCTGCGAATGCCGCGAACCTGCTGAAGGTTCTGCGTGAGAAAGGTTGGAAGGGCACCTTCTTGAACGAGGCCAACCTTTACGACAACTTGTTTATCGAAACCGGCGGAGCAGTGACAGAAGGCGCAATAGTCCGTACGGCAACGCACCCATTTGAAGAGGCCGATCAATGGCCAGCTGTTCAGCAGTACCTTGACAATCTGGATAAGTACGTTCCTGAAGGTAAGGCAGCGTTCCTTGGCCTGCAGGGCACCTCATCTTGGTTGCTGTTCTCTGTTGCTGCGAATACCTGTGCAGAGAAAAACAAGGGTGTCATCGACCGTGAGTGCGTTTTGTCCGAGGCAAACGCAATCGAGGATTGGACTGCAGGCGGCATGCACGCCCCATCAGATCCTGGAGTTGAGGTCCCAGTGAGCTGCGGCATGTTGCTGATAGTGAAGGATGGCAAGTTTGAGCGCTTGTATCCCAAGCTCGGCGGAGAAGATGATGACGATTCTGGGTTCCATTGCCCCAAAGACAGCATCGTAACTATTCCACCAGCCTCGGTTCCTGGTAAGGGCAACGTCGACCCTTCGCGTCCTCCGCTCTAAGTACTCCGAGACTTGTAGCTGCAGACAGACGACCTGTCTGCAGCTACAAGGCTCCATTGCCGTAACCGTTCGGGTCTCACCGTCGCTGTTGAATCCGAGTGGAAACTTGTAGACCTAGCCGCCTTCAGACTGCCGAGTAATCGTGGACAAGTTTCTCATCTTTACTATTGCGGGGCTCTCCACCGCCGCTATCTACGCCATAGCTGCCTCGGGGTTAGTTGTCACCTATACAACCTCTGGAATTTTCAACTTCGCTCACGGTGCCTTCTCGATGATGGCGGCCTTTATGTACTGGCAGGTGCATATGGGCTGGGGCGTTCCGGCGCTACCAGCGTTTTTGCTTGTGGTCTTTGTTATTGGGCCGTTGTTTGGCGCAATTGTTGAGCGAGGCATCATGCGGGGCATCGAAGGTGCTTCGGATGTCGTCAAAATCGTGGTCACCATCAGCTTGATGATTGCTCTGATTGGCATCTCAATGGTGATCTGGAAGCCCGATGTAGCACGCCCAGTTCCCGCCTTCTTTGCGGGACGAAAAGTAGAGATTTTCAATACGGTGGTGAACTATCAGCGATTGATGGCCATGGCTATTGCAATCGCAGTTGCTATAGGGCTGCGACTGATCTTTAAAACCACGCGGCTTGGGATTGCAATGCGGGCAGTTGTAGACGATCGGAGTTTGCTGCAACTTAATGGCGGACGACCATCGAGAACCTCAATGATGGCTTGGGCATTGGGTTCTGGGATGGCTGCACTCTCTGGCGTGCTGATTGCCTCGGAGCAAACGTTGAGCGGAACCACGCTGACATTGCTGTTTATCAACGCCTACGCAGTGGCGGTGGTTGGTCGGCTCCGCAGCTTGCCTGGCGCATTTCTCGGTGCCGTGATCCTTGGCCTTCTTGAGTCCTACGCAATTGGGTACATCCCCCAAGACGCAATGCTTGGACCCATCAGCTTGCAAAGCTCTAAAAATGCTATTCCCGCAGTGATGTTGTTTGTGGTGATTATGTTGCAGCCGCAAGACCGCCTTCGGGCGCATGGCGTAAGTCGTCGAAGCGCCGGCTCGCAGCCGGTAGCTCAACGAGTAGCGCTAGTGGGTGGGGTGGCATTTGTTCTGGTGGTAGCCGCTATCGGGTCCTTGATGTCACTCACCGATCTGAACCTAGTCACGACTGGCTTCTACCTTGCAATAGTTACGCTGTCTCTAGTTCCGTTGACGGGCTATGCCGGACAAATTTCTTTGGCACAGCTGACGTTTACCGGCATCGGCGCAGTAGCCATGGCTACTTGGGGTGCAAACGGATCGCTACTCGGTGTCGGCATTGCAGTAGGTGTATGTGCTCTCGTGGGAGCGATAGTGGCATTTCCGGCGCTCAGGCTCTCTGGCATTTACCTGGCGCTGGCCACTGCTGCGTTCGCATTGTTTTGCTCAGCCATGTTTTTCAATCAAGTTGATGTCATGCCGGGCGGAAATCGTCAAGTGCCTCGCCTGAATATTGGGCCCCTTGCAATCAATAGTGATTTTAGACAACTGGTGTTGCTCGCAGTGGTGTTTGCTGCGATCGGCAACCTATTGGTACTACTTCGCCGAAGCGCGTGGGGGCGGCGTCTGACAGCAATGAAGGATTCTCCCGTGGCCTGCGCCACCCTGGGGCTTAATTTGACCTCAACCAAGGTTGGAGTATTCGCACTCTCCGCAGCTATTGCCGGTGGTGCCGGTGCAATCTCTGGCCGCACCTTTTTGGCTGACACTCTCACCTTGCCGGGTTCGCTCTCCGTCACGATGTTGGCAGTTGTAGGCGGAATCGGCTCAGTAGCAGGTGCATTTTTTGGCGGCATGCTGTTAGGGGCGTTTCCAATCGGCGCTACTATCTTTGCGGCAAATGCCATCGGAATCTTCGGCTTTGTTGCTGTTTCGGTCAAAGATATTCTGGTGTTCTCGCCCGGCATGATGGGTGTCAGTCTTGGACGTGATCCAGATGGTGCTGCGCCTCAACTTGCCTTGGGCTACCGCTCTGTCGGCCGTTCAGTGCCAGCTTTGGTCACTACTGCAATTGGGGTAGCTGCCATTTGGGTATTGGCAAGATTTGACAGCATCGGCAATTGGTCATTCTTTGCCGCAGAGATGCTATTTGTCTTCGGCGTGGTGCCACTACTCCCGCTCTTCTTCGCCCCTGTTCAAGTGCAAGGAAGAAGAATCGCAACAGCAATTTGGCTCACACTAGGTGTTGTGACGGCAGCAGTTATTCCTTGGGACTCTGTCATTTCCTCGACAGGTATGCGGGTAGTAGCAATCTTCGTTTTCATGTTCCTGATTACCCGAACAGCAATTGGTATCTTTGGTGTCAACCCGCTTGAGCAGGACGACTCCGAGAGAGTCGATTCGCCTTCTCCAGACATGTTTGGTATTCATCAGCCGCTCACTAAAGCAGACGCTTTAGATGCCGAACGAGCCCTTGGACTGCACGAGGAATTACAGGTTCTCACTGCATCAGATTCAGATTCTTTGATGGGGTCTTCTCCTTCTCGCAGGGCACTC
>JBBDMQ010000406.1:0-1864 GCA_040878245.1 Microthrixaceae bacterium | reverse complement strand
CGCTCTGAGCAGCAGAGTTTGGGGATTCATCGGAGATGGTGAAGTAGATGAGCCCGAGACGCTCGGTGCAATTTCACTAGCTGCTCGAGAAAAGCTCGACAATCTGACTTGGATCGTGAACTGCAACTTGCAACGACTAGACGGCCCCGTTCGCGGTAACGGAAAGATCATTCAGGAGCTTGAGGCGATCTTCAACGGCAACGGTTGGAATGTCATCAAAGTGATCTGGGGCGGAGGTTGGGATGAGCTACTCGAGAACGATGTTGACGGCGTTTTGCTCGACAAGATGAACTCAACTGTTGACGGTGAGTTTCAGCAGTTCGCTATTGAGTCTGGCAGCTTTATCCGGGAGCATTTCTTTGGACCGGACCCGCGACTTCGTGCAATGGTCGAACACCTTTCCGACGCAGAGCTTCGTAATCTGCCTCGGGGCGGTCACGACTCTCAGAAGCTGTATGCAGCCTACGCATCAGCGGTAGAGACACGGGGGGTCCCAACTGTGATCTTGGCCAAGACCATCAAGGGATGGACCCTTGGCGAGGGATTCGAGGGCCGCAATTCAACTCACCAGATCAAGAAGATGAGTCCAAAGCAACTTCTGCAGCTCAGAGACCGCCTCCACCTTGAGGACGTCCTGCCCGACTCGGCCTTTGATGGTGGCTTGCCGCCCTATATTCGCCCAGCACCCGACTCCGAGATCGGCTCCTATCTTCTCGGAAGGCGAACTGCCCTTGATGGGCCCCTGCCGTCTCGGGTGGTGACAAACCGTCGTCCGATTCAATTGCCAGATGACAGTGTATTTTCCGAATTCCTTCAGGGTTCTGGAGCACAGCCGGTTTCTACCACCGTGGCCTTTACTCGCCTTCTACGAAACCTATGTAGAGACCCTCAGGTTGGCAGCCGGATAGTGCCCATTGTTCCTGATGAGGCTCGCACCTTTGGTATGGATGCAATGTTTAAAGAACTCGGCATCTACTCCCCTCTCGGACAAAACTACGAGCCTGTGGACCATGATCTGCTGCTCTCTTATAAGGAGTCTACCGACGGGCAGATTCTTGAAGAGGGCATTACCGAGGCGGGGGGTTTGGCTGACTGGACTGCCGCTGCAACTAGCTATGCACACCGTGGGGTGCCCATGGTTCCATTCTTTACCTTTTACTCAATGTTTGGATTCCAGCGCGTAGGCGACCTGATCTGGGCTGCTGCTGACGCAAGAGCCCGAGGTTTTTTGATGGGAGCTACGGCCGGTCGCACCACACTTCAAGGCGAAGGGTTGCAGCACAACGATGGGCACAGTCTGGTGTTGTCAACCGTGGTGCCGGTCTGCCGTTCGTATGACCCAAGCTTTGCTTTTGAAACTGCGCTCATTGTTCGCGATGGAATGCACCGCATGTACCCAGGTGGGGATGCCACAGTAGGCGAAGACATTTTTTATTACATCACCTTGTATAACGAGAATTATCCGATGCCACCAATGCCCTACGTCCCGGTAGAGGAGGCTGCCAATGGAATTGGGCAAGGGGTACTGAAGGGCTTATACCGATTTTCGCTTGGCCCAAGTGAAGCTGGGCCTCGAGCAACCATCTTGTTCTCTGGCAGCGCTCACACTGAAGCCGTTAAAGCCCAAGCAGAACTCGCTGAGCACTACGGAGTGAGCGCCGAGTTGTGGTCGGCCACGAGCTACCAACAGCTTCGTGTCGAAGCACTCGAAACCGATCGCTGGAACTCAATGCACCCTCATCTATCGGCGAGAGTGCCTTGGGTAACTAGCCAACTTGAGCGCTCGCAGGGTCCCATTCTGGCAGTCACTGACTATATGCGTATGGTGCCCGACCAGATCTCTCGTTGGGTTCCCCGGGCTTGG
>JBBDMQ010000405.1:0-10192 GCA_040878245.1 Microthrixaceae bacterium | reverse complement strand
GGATGGTCATTTCTAGCGAGCGTCTCCCTAAGATGCTGCAGAATTTGGCCTCGGCTGAAGATGTTATTGAGGTTGTCATTCTTGCAACCTGCAATCGCACCGAGGTGTACCTCATTGCCGACCGGTTTCACGCAGCACATGACCAAGTCATTGAGTTCTTTGGCGATCTCACGTTCATGCCGCCCGATACCTTTGTAGACAATCTTTATGTTCATCACGACGAGCAAGCAGTGCAGCACTTATTTGAAGTATCGGCAGGTTTAGATTCGGCAGTCCCTGGAGAGCATGAGATTTTGGGTCAGGTCCGCACCGCTTGGGATGTTGCCCGCCAAGAAGGTACAGCTAGGCGCTCAATGAACTTATTGTTCCGTCACGCACTCGAAGTTGGAAAACGCGCCCGCACTGAAACTCGCATTGCACATCACGTCACCTCAGTTTCACAAGCTGCGGTCATTATGGCGGGTGAGCGATTTGCTGATCAGAATACTTCTCAGACGATTTCGGCTGAGGTAGTAGATCCACCCGAGCCAGATCAAGGCGCACGTTGTGCCGGAACTCGTGCTGCCGCCGGGCTTGTGGGCAAGCGAGTACTGGTTATTGGTGCTGGGCCGATGGCCCGTGGCATGGCCTCATTTCTTGCTGATGCAGAAGTTTCTGAACTCGTCATAGCCAACCGCTCAGAAGATCGAGCAGTTAACCTGGCTACCTCGTTGCTTGACCAATCAACTGCGCAGTCGATTCGTGGCGTAGGTCTTGATGAACTTGCCGCAGAGATTGCCACTGCCGACCTTGTGTTGAGTGCAACGGGTGCTCCAAGTTCGCTGGTCTCGCTGCAGATGATGCAACAGGCGCTTCTCGGAAGAGAGACCCCGCTGCTGGTAGTGGACGTGGCTGTTCCGAGAGATATTGACCCAACCATTGGCAGACTCAATGGCGTAGAACTGCTCGATATGCAAGATATTTCTTCACTGACCGAGGCAAACCTTGCAGCACGTTATGCAGAAGCAGCAGCAGTCAGAAACATTGTCGAAGAAGAGGCAGTTCGCTTTGCTGCAGTGTCTGCTGCGCGAGAAGTTGACCCGCTCATCATTTCGCTTCGAGAGCAGGTCGAAGGAATGAGGCAGTCGGAGCTTCAACGATTTGGGAATCGTCTTGATGACCTGAGCCCCGAAGAACAAGCGACAGTTGACGCACTCACTCGAGCCATAGTTTCTAAGATGCTGCATCTTCCTACAGTCCGACTCAAAGAGTCCTCTGGATCGGCTCGAGGTGAACGACTCGCTGAGTCGATAAGTGATTTGTTCGACCTAGGCTGACTCTCCTTATGCAATCTGCTGCGGTCCTTCGCCTTGCTACTCGCGCCTCGGCGCTCGCAGTGTGGCAAGCGAATCACGTCGCATCGCTTGTGAGGGCTGCGCATGGCGGCTTGCAGATCGAACTCATTACAGTAAGTACAGAAGGGGATCGCCGCTTAGATGCGCCTTTGTCTGAGCTTGGGGGTAAGGGCATCTTTGCAACCGAGGTGCAAGCTGCTGTGCTTGATGGGCGGGCAGATTTTGCTGTTCATTCGGCTAAGGACCTTCCGGCAGTGACTGCTGATGAACTCTGCTTGGCTGCTATTCCAGAGCGTGGAGATGCTCGTGATGCATTAGTTGGCACTGCGCTGAAAGACCTGCCAGTTGGTGCTGTTGTAGCAACAGGTTCAGCTCGGCGCAGAGCGTTGCTCGCCGAGTTGCGCCCCGACCTTCAGTTTGAAGAATTGCGGGGCAACATGGCAACTCGTTTGGCAAAGGCCGATCAGTTTGATGCGATCGTGGTTGCTGCGGTGGCCTTTATGCGTTTGGGTTTACAGGACCATCTCAAAGAACTGCTTGCAGTAGATGCATTTGTTCCGCAGGTTGGCCAAGGTGCCCTAGCAATTGAATGCAGAGCTCAAGACGATCAAACCGCCAGGCTGCTTGCGGCCATAGAGCACTCCCCGAGTCGAAGATGTGTTGACACCGAGCGAGCGTTTTTGGCTGAGCTTGGCGGGGATTGCAGCTTGCCTGCTGCTGCTCACGCTGTTGTGCAGCCTGATAATCAGATTGCCCTGAACGCCGTGCTAGCTAACCAAGTTGGCGGCCGAGTCCTTCATGAATCGGCGATTGGTTCTCACCCCGAACTTCTGGGTCGTTCACTTGCAGTTGCGCTGCGTCATCAGCTGAGCCATTCGGGTGATACGCAATGACGGTGTATCTCGTAGGCGCCGGACCAGGTGACCCTGGCCTGCTTACTGTTCGAGCAGCCGAATTACTTCGCCGTGCAGATGTCGTGATCTATGACCGCTTATCTGCACCGGGTTTACTTGACCTAGCGCCAGCATCGGCTGAACGAATTGCTGTTGGAAAGGTCCCACGCGGCCCTTCGGTGCCTCAGTCTGAAATTAACGATTTGCTCGTGCATCGAGGTTTGCAAGGGTTGCTCGTTGTGCGCCTCAAAGGGGGCGACCCTTATGTCTTCGCCCGAGGGGCCGAAGAAGCGCAGGCGTTATCTGACGCAGGCATCCCCTATGAGGTGGTGCCCGGCATTACCTCTGCGATTGCTGCTCCCGCCTATGCAGGTATTCCAGTCACGCAGAGATATTCCTCGACAAGCTTTACGGTGGTGACCGGCCACGAAGACCCGTCAAAGCCTGAGACCCAGGTGAATTGGGAAGCCATTGCGCAGGTTGGTGGCACCATCGTGATTCTGATGGGCGTGTCTCATCTGCAACACATTTCTCGTCGATTGATTGCTGGCGGGCTTGCCCCCGATACGGCCGCGGCAGCAGTTCGGTGGGGCACGCGATCAGACCAAACTGTGATTCGCTCCACCTTGAGCGAGCTCCATAAACAACCACTTCTGGCCCCCTGCACGATTGTGGTTGGAGAGGTGGCTTCGCAAGAGTTGAACTGGTTTAGCAGCCGTCCGTTGTTCGGCCAGCAGGTAGTCGTGACTCGTTCAAGCGAACAGGCAGGAGAACTCTGTTCGTTGCTACGCACTGCTGGCGCGGCAGTGATTGAGGTTCCAACTATTGCAATTCAAGAACCCCCTGATGGTGGCAGCGCATTGCGTGAGGCCGTAGGAAGACTCAGTGAGTTTGAGTTTGTTGTTCTGACATCGGCTAACGCTGCGCGAAGGTTCTGCGCCGAGCTGCGCGATGGCAGAGATCTAGCCGGAGTTCGCCTTGCGGCGATAGGGCCAGGTACAGCAGGGGTTCTGGCCGAGCACCACTTGCAAGTCGACCTGATGCCTGAGCGATTTGTGGCCGAAGCGTTGCTCGAGGTTTTCCCATCTGCGGTGCAAGCAACCTCGCAGAAAGCTATGGCGAAAAAGCCTGCTGTGCTGATTCCTCGCGCAGAAGTTGCGAGAGATGTTTTGCCAATAGGTTTAGAAAAACTCGGTTGGGCCGTCGAGGTTGTCACTGCCTACCGAACAGCACCGTCAGAGCTGTCTTCAGAAGTACTTGATCAGGTTCTGCAAGCCCAGATCATCACGTTTGCTTCGGCCTCGGCAGTCAAAAACTTTGCTGCAGCGATGCAAGGTGTTCCGATATCGGCTGCGGTCATTGCAATCGGACCGATCACTGCTCAGGCAGTGATTGACGCTGGACTTACTCTGAAAGCTCAAGCGAAGGAGCACACTTTGGCTGGGCTAGTGAAAGCAACTTGTGAATTCGTTGCACTGAGTACTCCTGGGACTGCTGGACCTTCTGGAGTTGCAGGGTCTCTCAGTGAAAAAGGTAACCCTGCTGCGATTCTTCCAACAGACTCGCTGTCCTAGGATCACACTGTGGCCTTTCCTCAACACCGACTTCGCCGGCTGCGCCGAACTCCGGCGCTTCGCCGCCTTGTGGCCGAATCCCGCTTGGGCGTAGATGATCTTGTTGCGCCGCTATTTGTTCGAGAGGGACTTGAAGAAGCTGCCCCTATTTTGTCGCTTCCCGGAGTAGTGCAGCACAGCCGGGCCTCGCTGCTTGCCGAGGTACGCGAACTCATTTCACTTGGGGTCAACGCTGTCATTCTGTTTGGGATTCCTGAATCTAAAGATGCTCAAGGGACGGGTGCATCTGATCCGGATGGCATTATGCAGATTTCAGTACGTGAACTGCGAGATGTTTTTGGCGATCAGATTGTTCTGATGGCAGACCTGTGTCTGGATGAATACACCGACCATGGTCATTGTGGGCTGCTTACTTCGAGTGGCCAAGTAGATAATGACGCCACGCTGCAGCGCTATGCCGAGGTTGCAGTGGCTCAGGCGCAAGCCGGGGTAGATGTGTGCGCACCCTCTGGAATGATGGACGGTCAAGTCATGGCGATTCGTGATGCACTTGATAGCAACAGTGCGGAGCAGGTCTCAATACTTGCTTATTCCGCAAAGTATGCCTCTGGTCTCTATGGTCCGTTCCGAGATGCGGCGAATGTAGAGATAGTCGGTGGCGGCGACCGCAAGGCTTATCAGCAGGACTTCCATAATCTGCGCGAATCCCTCGAAGAGATTCGTGCAGATATTGACGAGGGTGCCGACATGGTGATGGTCAAGCCGGCGTTGACCTACCTAGATGTATTGGCGCGAGCCCGCTTTGAGTTTGATGTTCCACTTGCGGCCTATCACGTATCTGGCGAATATGCGATGGTGCACGCCGCTGCGGAGCGGGGTTGGATTGATGCAGACCTTGTAGCTCTTGAGCAGATCACAGCAATTAAGCGGGCCGGGGCTGACTTTATTTTGACCTACTTCGCTAGATCATTAGCAGAGAGCTTTCAGTGAGTAGTCAAGCAGCGCAGCCACAGTCAGCAGGTCTCGATCCGGCAGGTCTCACTAATGCAGGACTCTTTAAGCGTGGCCTAGCCAGAATTCCAGGCGGTGTTAACTCGCCAGTCAGGGCATTCCGTTCGGTAGGCGGTACTCCGTACTTTGTGGCTCAAGGTAACGGGGCCTATGTCACCGATGTTGAGGGCAACAGATTTATTGATTATGTGCAGAGCTACGGTGCCTCCATTTTGGGACACGCTCATCCCGTTGTTGTAGACGCGATTCGGCGCGCTGCTGGACTCGGTACCACTTTCGGCGCTCCTACACCGGGCGAGATTCTGCTTGCAGAGGAACTCTGCGCTCGAGTGCCGGCCATGGAGCAAGTTCGGTTGGTGAGTTCTGGCACCGAGGCCACCATGTCTGCAGTGCGCCTAGCTCGTGGCGCAACCGGACGTTCCAAAATCTTTAAGTTCGAGGGTAACTACCACGGTCATTCCGACGCATTACTTGCCTCTGCCGGATCGGGTGTTGCCCAAGGAGCACTTGATCAGGGAAGTTCACCTGACTCTGCTGGAGTTCCTTTGTCGGCTGTTGCCGACACCATTTTGGCTCCGTACAACGTTGTGCCCGTGCTCGATGAGTCTGTAGCTGTGGTGATAGTCGAAGCTATCTCCGCAAATATGGGATTGGTTCTGCCTGCACCTGACTTTTTGCAAGGGCTCCGCAAAGAATGCGACCGAGTGGGTGCATTGTTGTTATTCGATGAGGTCATTACCGGTTTTAGGGTTGCAGTAGGTGGTGCCACGCAGTGGTCTGGCGTGACTCCTGATATGTGGTGCTTCGGCAAAATCATCGGCGGCGGTCTGCCGGTCGGTGCCTTTGGAAGCTCTGCAGCAGTGATGTCTGAGTTAGCTCCGCTTGGGCCGGTCTATCAGGCAGGGACTCTGTCGGGCAACCCACTTGCCACAGCTGCTGGCCTAGCAGTGCTTCAGCAGTTAGATGAGGGCGCCTACCTGCAGTTGTCAGACTCTGCCGAGCAGCTAGCCATGGGTCTACGGGCGGCCTTTGAAGCTGCGGGTGTTGACGTGGTGATCCCCAAGGCGGGCCCGCTCCTAGGATTGTTCTTCGGAAACAGTGAGACCTTTGGCAGCAGTCAACCAAATAATTTTGCCTCTGCCTCTGCATCGGTTGCGCTTGGTCAGTACCCGGCTTTTTTCCAGGCGATGTTGTCTCGAGGAATTGCCTTTGCGCCCGGACCCTATGAAGTGATCTTCCCGTCCCTAGCGCATTCGGCCACGGACCTTAGAGTGACCATCGAGGCCGCGTATGAATCTGCAGTCGAGGCCGCCGCAACTTGGAAGCAGTAGTTGTGCGCTAGCGCCGCCTGTGCGCAGCGTGGACTGCGCCGTTCGATAACTAAAAATCGGCTGTGTGTAGCGGCCCAGAGGGCTCTACCCTTATCCGGGTGAACAAGCGGTCGGCAAAGCAGGAGTCCGAAGCAACCTGTGCTCCTCTATCTGGAGAGATGGTGTTCGATCGTTCCGCTGCAGAGCGAGTCATGCATCGCGCCATCGAATTAGCAGGAGATCAAGACTTCTCACCCGCTGCTGAAGGTATGTCGGAACAGGCCATGATCGAGGCTGCAGCCGAACTCGGCGTTTCAGTATCTGTGGTGCAACAAGCTGCAGCCGAGGAGCGTGTTGGTCTACTTGTTAACTCTCGTCAACGGGGGGACGCTTTGCTCGGACCTGCAAAGATCACCGTGAGTCGTATCGTGACTGGAGAGCCTCAAACGGTTCTTGAAGCAGTGGATTCCTGGCTTCGCAAAACCGTCTCGCTTCGCCGGGTTCGATTCGATAGTTCCTGTGCTAGCTACAAACGCCGCACCGACTTTGCTGCCTCGGCGGAGCGCACTGTTAGGTCTCTCTCTGGTACCGAAGATGTTCCTCGAGTGCAATTGCTCAACGTCACTACAACGGCGGTTGCAGTTCCTGGGGGTAGTGAGCAGCAAGGTGCTCTAGTTGTTCTGCAAGCAGACATGAGTAGCGAACGGTCAGTAGCCGTTGCTTCGGGAGTCGGCATAGCCGCTCTGGGTTCAGCCGGGTGTGCAACTGCTGCGGTTGCTGAACTGGTTCAGACTGCCTCCTCCCAGGGAGCCTGGCTTTCGGCTGCTGGGTTTCTGTTGCTGGGCATCCCTTTCTTTTGTTCCCTCGGCCTTGGCATTGGATTTTTGCGATCCCGAGGTCTTGCGCAGGTTGAGGAATCTCTCAACGCCATCTTGGATCAAGTGGCAACGGGTTCAGTGCCAAAGTCAAAGTTGAGCAATGTTGCCAACAAACTGTTGGCGCGCTTCAGTAACACTGAAGCAACTCATACTCAGCTGCCCCCATAACAAGCTGCCCCCACAACAAGCTGCCCCCACAGTCGAGCAGTGCCGCTTGCGAGTTCGGCGAGTAATCTTTACTGGTGATCACTGCAAGATTCTCTCCCCAAGCACTCGAACACGACTGGAGTTCGGCGCTGAGCGAGCTTGGCCGTCACCAGATAGTTGAGCGGCTTTGGGATGGCGATCACACTGCGGTGCAGCCTCAGCCCGAGGAAGTATCAAATCGCCTGGGGTGGTTGCATGTAATTGGCCAGAGTTTGCAGCAGTGGCCACAGTGGGTTGCAGCCGCAGACGAGATAGCCGAGGATGGCAGCGGGACCGATCTTGGGCAGATTGATCATGTGTTGATTTTGGGAATGGGTGGATCAAGTCTGTTCCCCGAAGTTTTAGCCCGCACCTTTGCTCATGGGGATGGATTCCCAGAACTCATTGTGCTGGACTCCACTGACCCTGCTGCGATTCTGCGAGTAGCCGAGACTTGCGATCCCGATCGAACGATTGTGGTCGCTGCCTCAAAGTCTGGGAGCACCATAGAGACTCGTTCACATTTGGCATATTTTTGGGACCGCTATCCACACGGCTCTCAGTTTGTCGCCATCACAGACCCAGGGTCTGACCTTGAAGCCTTCGCACAGGCTCATGAGTTTCGTTGGATTGCCCACGGAGATGAACTTATTGGCGGCAGATTCTCTGCGCTCTCAGCATTTGGAATGGTGCCCGGTGCGCTGATGGGACTTGATGCTGATGATCTTTTAGTAACCGCCGAAGAGGCTGCCGAACTGTTGGGCCCAGAGGTTGCAGCAGAGGATCATTTGGGTTGCCAACTTGGAGCGTTGATTGCCGTTGCTGCTCAGCATGGCAGAGACAAGTTGACTTTCTTGATTGAGGAACCGCTTGCTGCGTTTGGAGGGTGGCTTGAGCAACTTATTGCAGAGTCAACCGGCAAACACGGCCTCGGAGTATTGCCAATAATCGGCGAGTCGGCCGATTCGCCAGACTCAGACCATCGGCTGTTTGTCGTGATCGGTGATGCCGACCTGAACGGCTTGAGTTCCGATGGCCTTCCCGGCCCTTCTGTGCACCTCAGCATTGAGGAGCCCCAAGATCTTGGTGCCCACGTGTTCCTGTGGGAGTTCGCCACTACCGTGGCTGGAATCGTTTTGGGAATCAACCCCTTTGATCAGCCAGATGTTGAATCGGCGAAGCTTGCGGCACGAAGCATCCTGAGCAGCAGTTCTGAGCCACCTAGAGAGACCCCGCTGAGCGAGGCGCTCGGCTTCCTTCGCTCCGGAGATGCGCTGGTCATAGGAGCGTTTGTTGACCCTGCACTTGAACCAGAGTTGCAGGCGGCCCGTTTGGCAGTTGGCCGTTCGGCTGGTGTTGCCACGACTCTTGGGATTGGGCCTCGTTTCTTGCACTCAACTGGCCAACTACATAAGGGAGGACCAGACCGCATAGTTTTTCTGCAGGTGGTCAACTCCGAGGATCCCTTCGTTGAAATACCGGGCGAAACCTTTAGCTTTGGCGAGCTTAAACAAGCTCAAGCAGATGGCGACTTGGCTGCCCTGCAAGCTTGCGGAAAGCGCGCATTTCGAGTGCCGCTTGCCGAGTTATTACAAGTTGGCAACTAGGGGGCCGACCCTCCCGCTGAAGTTTTATCTGCGCAACCGATAGGGGAGCGGCTAAATCAAGGGCAAGTAAATCAAGGGCAAGTAAATCAAGGGCAAGTAAATCAAGAGGGAGTAATGGCGATTCTTGCCCGGAGGAAACCTGGCTCTTCGCCAACAAGTTCAACCGCTCGTTTGACCTTGCCAAACTTTCCTTGAGAACTACTCAGCGTGGAACCGTCCTCTGGGTTGACTTTCCAAAGCGGTGAGCTGTGAAAAACCAGTCGCTTGTTTGCAATTGGCTCGGGTAAGCCAGAGTCGGCCAAGAACGTTGCGGCAGAGGAGGATGGCATCACAAAAGTCAGATCAAGCTGGCGGTCAGTGTCGCCACGAGCAGTTAAAAAATCTGTCATCTCTGTAGGGAAGTTCAAGCCGCTGAGCTTGCTGATTGCAGCCACCGAGAGGTCGTCAAGTGGGAGCGTGTTGATGCTCCTCGTAGTTGTACTCCCTGCTTCACCGGCATTGCCCGAGGGGGCTGTGTTTTTCGCTGCGGCAGCTCGAGCAGCTTGGGCCTTCTCGGTAGTGGATTGTTCTGCAGAAGGGGTTGGCTGCTTATCAATCAGAATCAGTCCGATTCCAAGAGCCACCGCTGCAATAAAGAAGATAGCAATCAGGCCGTTTGCTCTGCTCCAGCCAGGATTGAGTTTGCTCACGCAGCCGGCGACGGTGGGTTAGCTTCCCACTCATCAAGCACGGCGGTGAACTCCGCAACTTTATCGGCCGGGAGAAGTTCCGAAAGTGTTTCCTCAAAACCATCTCGCCACATCTCAACGCTGAATTCCTCGTCGTTCAGAGATGAGCGCTCATGAAGAATTGTCTCCATGATTTCTGTGGCGCTGAGGGAGTCAATCCATCCGGGCATACCGCCACCGATTGGTCGAACCACATCTGCGTCGCCGTAGGTCTCAATCCCGGCTGCTTTGAAACCGGCAGATCCAAGCGCAATCCAATTCACCATATTGGCTGGAACGTTAAAAGTTTCCACTGCCCCAGTTGGACCGATGAGCGCCGGATTATTGCCATTACCGGCGCCAGTAGCCCCGTGGCAACCAGAACAACCTTTGTTGTTGTACACCTCTGAACCAGCTTCGTATGCGCCAAGCTCAGTTGGAGTGGGAGTGTCGAGGGTCAACATGTAGACCGCTGCCCAGATCGGTAGCAAAGCCAGAACAGGGATTGCCCAGAACGGAATCTTCTGACGAGTTTGCGCTGCAGCGACCCAAGGGGCAACTGGGTCAGCCATGACGGGGATGTTTGCCACAACAGCGGGAGTTGCTGCAGTTGTGGCGGGAGCAGCACTTGATGCTGCAGGAACCACTGCGTCAGTGCTTGTACCCGCAGCACTCCCTGCTCCAGCAGTACT
>JBBDMQ010000404.1:0-10208 GCA_040878245.1 Microthrixaceae bacterium | reverse complement strand
TGAAGTCAGCATTCGGGGTAAGAGTCTCGGCTAGGAAGGGGACGTATTCGCCATCCTCGTTCGGAGCAGTCAGCGTGTCGTAAATGCTGCGAGCTACTTGGATTCCCGAGATGGCTAGCTGGGCCTCGGGCAAGCACCAACCGTCAGCGGTTTCACCCTCAAGGGCGTAGGTAAGGGTGCCTCCCGGAGTTGGCTTTCCGGTGCTGTTGCCGCCGCCCTCAGTATCCTTGGAACTGCCGCTATTTCCTCCGCAGGCTCCGGCGAGTACTGCTACGACAAGCATTGAACTGATCACCAAGAACGATTTTGCCGTTCGAGATTTTTGACTGTGCATGTATTCCCCCTGAGGATGGATTTCTGGTATCGGGTTGTGTGAATTTTGAATCAATAGGTGTCAAATTTCCCCACAATTGATGGTGGAGACCAAATGACACGAGTGACTCTATTCACACAGCAGACAGACTCTACATCTGTCTCAGGCCTAGTCAATGACAACAGCACTTACTCGGGAAAGATTTCTTCAGGTTCACTCTTGCCACGCATCTTCTCTCACCAAAAGATAGGTAACAGTTCTAGAGTTGTGGGACCGCACGTTGATAACCACGAGCTTGCTCCAAGACGATTCGGACGTACTCTTGGCTTCGGTTGTAACTAAAATATGCTCCTCGTAGGGGGCCGTCCTGATTGAGGCCGGGGCCTTTCCTACAGAGATACACCCCGGCTGTGAGCGCTGCGTCGTAAAGGTTCTGCGGATCGGCAACTCCATCACCAGTGCCGTCTCTTGCGACTGCTTTCCATGAGCTCGGCAAAAATTGCATTGGACCAACGGCCCGATCTGTAGCTGATGTTCCATCCAAAGCTCCACCATCAGAATCACGGACGATGGCGAACGAATTTGACCCATTGAGCTCCGGGCCAAATATCGGAGGCGTCACAACTCCGTCTCGACCGAGAGAAGCCCCACGGTAGGTGCCGTGCTTGCTCTCTGTTCTACCGACACCAGCGATTGCCCACCACGGAATTGCACAGTTGGGGTTGCTCACTGCCAGTGCTGCGGCAGCACGCCAATAGGCGTCGAGAGCTCCTGTAGAAAGATCGGTACCGTCGATAGTCGCTGACATTCTCGCTTCCCCAACTTGAAGTTCGTTGGCAGCAATTTGCTCAGTGAGTTGTCCCTCTGAGTTTTGCAGCCCCTGCACAAGTTGGGTGAGCTCGCCAAGTGAGGACTCAAGGGATGTCACTTGCACCTGCAACTCAGATCGGTTTCGTTCAAGATCCCTGAGCTTCATTCTGGCAATGCGCTCCTTAGAGATTGTGGTCTCCGCCGCTGATTCAGACAGAACTCGTGCCCTGTCAAGGCGCTCCCTTTCGGTTGAACTCAGAGCGGGGTTGAGTGCCGACAGCTTTCCGAAACCGGTCACAAACCACTCCACACCAATGATCCTGAGAGCCACGCGAAGTTTTTGTTGTTGTTCTGTGGCAAGCGCAACTTGTTGGCCAATCTCATCAAGACTTTGCTGAGCGGCTTCTCGATTGAGGGTATCGGCTTGAATCCTCTCCTCGGTTTGCTGCAGCTCCTGGCGAACCTGCTGCTGGGAATCACTCAGCCTCTTCCGTTCGGCCATGGCTACGTTCAGTGTCGAAGAGCTTGCAGGCACTGCAGCAACGGCTGCAGCTAGTCCTTGGCCGGGCACTGGGTCGGAGTACTGATCCGTGTTTGCGACACCCGCAGAAATTGGTTCGCCGCTCTGAGCAGCGACAAAAGTGCCAGGGCAGAGAGACAAGATCAACAAAACAACGCTAGCAATCCACACAGTGCTGCAGGTGCGTGGACCTAGTCCCATGCGCAATGTTGAGCAGTTACTCACTGCGTTAACTATTGCCATTGTTCTCTTTCGATCAACACTGCACGCAACTCGGAAGGGAAGTCAGTGATGATGCCATCCACCCCGAGATCTAAAAGACTGTGCATCTCGGTTCGGTCGTTAATCGTCCAAGCATGCACTTGGCAGCCTCGGTCATGAACCGTGCGGACAAATCCTTGAGTGAGCAACGGAATTCCATTTTGCCTGACCGGAACCTGCACACAGTGGTAATCGACCATGGCAGGGCGTGCAGAGCTGCGCAGTCGAGCGGCAGTCATCAACTGCGCTACCTCCCGAGGAGACGCGGCAGTGCATTGCTCCGAGCCGAGAAGTTCCCGTAGCCTTCGAAGCCGCTTATGTGAAAAAGCAGCAACACATGCTCGACCAACTGCAGCATGTTGATGGAGCGTCTTCGCCAGGCTGTCTACCGCTGCATCTGACTTGGCATCAATATTAAAGAAAGCGTGAGGGAACGATTCAAGTAGCTCCGCCAGTGTTGGAATTGGGTCTGAGCCATCAATCCTGGCTTGGCGGATCTGTTCCCAAGGTAGGTCACCAATTTTTCCCTGTTCGTTCGTCACTCGATCAAGCTGATCATCATGAAATGCAATAAGCACGCCGTCTGCAGTCAGGTGGACATCAGTCTCGAGGTGTCGATAACCCAGTGAGGTCGCTGCGGTGAAGGCAGCCAGAGTGTTTTCGGGCGCAGCTTCGGTTCCACCTCGATGAGCAATGGCTAAGGGGTGCTCTTGGTTGTAGAAGGGGTGACTCGGCACCATCGCAGGATACTTGCGGTCACTGAGTGATCGCACCATCCACTTCGGCCATCCACTTCGGCCATTCGCCGAGTCCCCGAGCCGTTGCTAGATGCTTCTTCCTGACTCCTGCCAGTACTCGTCCTTCAGTAATCGCTTATAGAGCTTGCCCGTTGGATGACGAGGTAACTCCTCTCGAAAATCTACTGAGCGAGGGCACTTCACATCAGCAAGGCTATTTCGGCAAAAAAGGATGAGTTCGGCCTCTAGTGCTGCAGCCTCGGTCGGGTTTGAGGGCATCGTTACTGGTTGGACCACGGCCTTGACCTCTTCTCCGAAGTCTTCGTTGGGTACACCGAACACTGCAACATCACTCACTGCAGGATGCATGGTCAACAGGTTCTCTGCTTCTTGGGGGTAGATATTTACTCCGCCGCTAATGATCATATAAGCCTTGCGGTCAGACAGATAGAGAAACCCATCCTCATCGACTCTGCCGACGTCGCCTAGCGTTGACCAGCCGGAACTGTTGTAAGACTCTTTCGTTTTTTCGGGGTCGTTGTGATAGCTAAACCCACCCTCTGACTCAAAGAACACTGTGCCGGTTTCGCCAGTCGCTACTTCAACTCCATCGTCATCCAGAATGTGCAGGATGCCAGCAAGCGGTTGTCCGACACTCCCTTTGTGAGTCAGCCAGTTCTCCGAATTGGCCCAACAAAAACCGTTACCCTCGGTGCCTGCGTAGTACTCGTGAATGATTGGTCCCCACCAGTCGATCATCTTCTCCTTCACTAAAATAGGACAAGGTGCGGCGGCGTGAATGGCAACCTCCAGAGAGGTCACGTCATGTTTGCTGCGTTGTTCCTCGGTGAGTTTGAGCATGCGAACAAACATCGTAGGGACAAACTGTCCGAAGGTAACTTTGTATCTCTCGATCATGCGTAGTGCATCTTCTGGGTCGAATCGCTCCATCACGACAACGGTTCCACCAGCACGCTGTACAGCCATAGAAAAACGAAGTGGTGCAGAGTGGTACTGCGGTGCCGGAGATAGGTACACCGTTTCGGTATTTGCTCCAAAGAGTCCGGCAACAAGCATGAATAACATGTCTGAGGTACCCAATGGCGCAGTTCGCAATGGAACCTTGACACCTTTTGGCCGGCCGGTAGTTCCAGAGGAATACAGCATGTCCATTCCCTCGGTCGGCGCTTCAAGTGCAGTGATGGGCTGAGCGGCGACGGCATCTTCAAAGGACTCGTAGCCAGCGATTCTCGAATCGAGCATAAATCGGTGTTCTACATCGGGTGTGAGTAGGAGGAGTTCACGCGCTAATTCAGACTTGTATTCGCTACTGAGAAAGACACGAGCCCCTGAGTCATTAACGATGTAAGCGACCTCTTCCTGAGTGAGTCGAGATGAGATCGCTGTGTAGTAGAGACCGGCGTAGTGGGCACCCCATGCAAGTGACAAGTACCACGGGTGGTTCTCTGCGCACCATGCAATATGGTCACCTGCTTTGAGTCCCAAGGACTGCATCAGATGGGCAATCTGAGTGGCACGTTCGTGCAACTCTCGATACGTAACTGTGAGCCCGGTACCTGCCATGATATAAGCCGGGTGGTCGCCGCGATCCTCTGCGTAGCCCCCGGGATAAAGAAGTTGATCGGTCATTAATTCCCCCTGCTGCAAATCTCCCGAGAAGAGAGATTGGTCCCTCCGAGTTTAGCGCCTGAGCTACATCAGCGAATTGCTCAGTGTCGAACTGATCCGGCAGTAGCTGATGCTGACCCGGTTAACTTGTAGTGGTGCAGGATATCGAGCGCTTCGCAGAGTTATGTCTTGAGACGGCGCCTCTACTCGATTCCGGTTTAGCTGTGATCGCTTCAGTTCTGTCAGCACATACTTCTGAAGCAGAACTTCTCCAAGGGCTTGATGATGCCGCACTTGAAGTCTCTGACCGCTTTCAGGTTGCTTCAGGACGCAGCATTACCCAAGCCTCCCCGGCAGAGTTTTGCCAGATTCTTTTTGACCGGCAGGGTTTTCGGGGCGACCGCGCTCAGTACTACAACTCATCCAACAGCCTGCTCGATCGGATTCTCGTGCGACGTCTCGCAATTCCAATCACACTGAGCATCCTAGGTATCGAGGTAGGACGGCGATGTGGCTTTGTGTTCGAAGGCATTGGCATGCCGGGGCATTTCTTGCTTGCGGAACGAGAGAACCCGAGGAGTTTCTATGACCCCTTCGAAGGTGGCCGTCAGCTCTCGGTGATTCAAATTCGGGAGATGTTTGAAACGCTTCATGGCTCACACCACAGATTTGATAGTTCTTTCCTGAGCCCCTCTGAGCCCCGAATGATTCTTATGCGAGTTCTCAACAATTTACGTGTGGCTTATGAGCGCAGCGGAGATCGTGAAAGATTGGCTCAAGTGGCGCGCATGCAAAGTGTGATTCCCGGGTTCGCTTCTCAATCGCTAGAGTTTCTTGCCCGAACGCTCGCCGCAGATGGCAGATTCCTAGACGCAGCAGAGGTCCATGATCGCCTGTGTAACGAGAACCCAGCTCAGGCTGAATATCATCAGAGCGCAGCCCTGCGACTTCGCGCTCGACTCAACTAAGACCTATTGGGTCAGGTAACTTAGTCAGATAGTCTCCGTGGCAGTTCCACAGCCACTCAGAAACGTTGGAGGATGCATGTCGTTGCTAGAGTCCGCACCGAAATCAGCAAGCTCGGATCAACAAATCGTTGAGGATGCCTGTGTCAAGTTGCTTGAAATGTTTCCCCCGAACGACTGCAAGGAGCAAGAGTTCCTAGAAGCTCAGTTTGATGCCGGTCTGGCCTGGGTGCATTTTCCGGTTGGAAACGGTGGCCTTGGCGTTAGCCCAGGGCTTCAACGTGAGGTCATTGCACGCCTTGGAGCTGAAGGGGCTCCAATCGGCGGAATGAAAAATCCCATTGGCTATGGAATGTGTGCTCCGGCGGTAGAGGTGCATGGCTCGCCGAACCAGAAGAAAATGCTTCGCTCGTTGTTTTCTAATGAGCACATTTGGTGTCAGATGTTCTCGGAGCCCGGCGCTGGCTCCGATGTTGCGTCTCTTGCAATGCGCGCAGAACTCGATGGTGATGAGTGGGTTGTCAACGGTCAGAAGGTGTGGACCACCTTGGCCCATATTTCCTCTTACGGCCTCGTCATAGCTCGAACGGACCCTGAGCTACCTAAACACCGAGGAATTACGGCGTTTATTGTCGATATGCACGCCCCGGGAGTCGAGGTCCGCCCGCTTCGACAGATGACGGGCGAGGCTGAGTTTAACGAGGTGTACCTCACCGACGTTCGGATTCCAGATTCGATGCGCCTTGATGATGTTGGTCGAGGGTGGGCAGTTTCAATCACCACCTTGATGAACGAGCGGGTCTCTATTGGCGGTGGCACTCCGCCTCGCGGGTCGGGGCCGATAGGGCAACTCTTGCAAACTTGGGAAACATATGGTTCGGGTGATCCCGTTCAGCGAGACCAGGTAACCAAACTTTGGGTTGACGCCGAGGTCAATCGGTTGACCAATATTCGTGCTTCTCAACTCCGTAAGGCTGGAACCCCCGGTCCAGAAGGTTCTGTTGCAAAGCTGGCAATGGCCGAGAACAACAAATCTATTTACAGTCTCGCTTTAGAACTGATGGGCGCTGCGGGAATGCTTTACGAGTCCTATGAGTTTGGCCGACCGCGTCACGCGTTGTTCTCCGAGGATATGTTCAAGAACTTCCTGCGTGCGCGAGCGAACTCAATCGAAGGTGGCACCTCTGAGGTACTCAAAAACATCATCGGCGAGCGGGTGCTCGGACTTGCGGGTGATGTGCGCGTCGACAAAGTCGCCGCCTGGAAAGACGTTCCACGTAATTAGCAAGACGTTCCACGCAATAATCAGGAAGTTCTACGTCACTAGTTGCGCCCGGGTCATGAGTCCCCGAATTTCAATTCGCTCGCCAAGATTCGTGTCTGTCTGCTGGTGCAACGAATCGGCCTAGCCTGAGGTGATGGCAAGAAGAACAAAAATTGTTGCAACTATAGGTCCCGCATCAGATTCGGAGGCCAGTCTGCGTCGCATGATCGAAGCAGGTATGGACGTGGCACGGCTTGGCCTCGCACATGGAACGATTGATGACTCTTTAGAGCGCTTCAGGAGAATCCGGTCGGTTGCTCAGCAGCTTGAACGTCCCGTGGGCATCATGATTGATCTGCCCGGGCCGAAAGTTCGTTTGGGAAGTTTCGGAAACACGGCTGTTGACCTAGCAACGAACAGCAAAATTCTGTTGCATCCCGGACGTAGTAGCTCTGATTCTTCCTCCCTTGGAGTTGATTACGAGAGCCTCCTTACTGACGTGCAGGTAGGCGATGTTCTTGCGGTCGGCGATGGCAATGTCACCCTTGTGATCGAGTCTGTAGATACGGACTCGGCTACTGCACTCATTACCCACGGAGGTATGGTGCAGGGCAGGCCGGGACTGCATGTGCCCTCAGAACGACTTGGAATCTCCTCCCCAACCCCCGATGACCTTCTTAAGCTCGACGCATTCCTTGAAGTGGGCGTGGATATGGTTGCATTTTCCTTTGTTCGCTCAGGGTCTGATATGCGCAAAGCGGGAACCGAACCGCATCCCATGGGTCCGCTTCTTGTTGCAAAGATAGAGACTCGCGCCGCTGTTGAGAATCTTGAGGGAATTATTCAGGCCTCGGGAGCGATCATGGTTGCCCGAGGCGATTTAGGGTCTGAGCTCGGTATTGAAGAGCTTCCGCATGTCCAGAAGCAGATTATTCGCCAGTGCATTGCCCTCGGGAAACCAGTCATTACAGCAACGCAAATGCTTGAGTCCATGGTCACTGCACCGTCTCCCACTCGTGCCGAAGTGAGCGACGTGGCCAATGCGGTCTTCGACGGAACATCTGCAGTGATGCTCTCGGCCGAGAGCGCTGTCGGACATGACCCAGTCAACGCTGTGGCGACTATGGCAAGGATCGCAGATCGAGCCGATCAGGACTTTGACTATGAGGCTTGGGCCCGCAGAATCCGACTTCTGCGCAGCGAAGCTCTCGGTGATGGTGCAGTTCGAATTACTGATGCCATGACGGGCGCAACTTGGCGCGCGGCTACAGAAATGAATGTTGACGCGATTGTGAGCATTTCTGAGTCTGGATTCACGGTTCGGTCGATTGCCCGTTTTCGACCGAGCATGCCACTCATTGCTTTTACTCCGCTCGAGCAGACCCTGCGTCAACTCACGATCAGTTGGGGTGCCACCCCGTTGCTTGCTCCACACCGTGTAGAGAGCTTGGCTGATATGGAGGACCTGGTGAATCTTGCTCGAGACTTGGGTCATGTCCGCACTGGAGACACGGTGGCTGTGCTTGCGGGCGCCGGTGGCGGGGAAGGAACCCAAGCCGCTGATGTGCTGCGTGTGATGACCGTGCAATGACGTTCGGATCGGTCCAGTTTTCCCAGTTCAATGATGCTGTCTTGACATGATTTCTCTTGTATCCGGAGAAATCACGAGCCCCGAGGGTTTGCGGTTGTTGTGTCGTACCCGCCCTGAGGTTGATTCATCGTTACCAACTCTGCTCTTTGTTCATGGGGCTATGGATCGCGGCGCAAGCTTTAGTCGCGTTATGCGACGCTTGCCGCAGTTCAGTTCAATTGCTCTTGACCGTCGTGGGTATGCCGGATCAATTCATGCAGGGGTATGTAATTCTCTCGAGGAGCATGTAGATGACTTGGTCTCAGTGATTGAGTTCAGCGGTGCTGCCTCGGTAGTGGTGATCGGACACAGCCTTGGCGGGACACTTGCACTTGGACTCGCTGATCGCTGCGATTCGAGGGTGATAGGCCTTGGGGTGTTTGAGTCTCCCTTGCCATCTTTAGATGATTCCTATAATTCAATAGGAGGCGGGGCGATTGAGTGTGGTGAGCAGGCTGGTCCAGAGGCTGCAGCGGAATTTTTCTTTAAACTCATGGTCGGTGACGCAGTTTGGGCTCGCCTCCGTGAGCGTGATCGGATTTCAAGGCGAGCTGAAGGAGCGGCGTTGCTCGCCGAACTGCGCTCGCTTCGCACTCCTGGAACCACTGTTGACCCGAGCGAACTCTTCCTGCCGATACTTGTTGGGCTGGGAACTGAGACTCGAAGCAGCCTGCTCAAGAGTGCAGAGTTGATGTATCAATCGCTGCCATGTGGTGAACTCAAGAAGATTGTTGGTGCAGGACACGGAGCTCACTTGTCTCATGCAGATCAATTCGCTGTGTATGTTCAAGCCTGTGTTGAGTTTGCAGATTCTCAGTCAAGTAGGAGAGCAAGCGACTAGCTCCGTGTTCGTTGATGTACAGATGTAAGAACTAGCTCCTCGAAGACTGAGTACGATGGGTAGATGCCTGATGCGCCTGTTCAACTCACCCCTTCTGGTCCGCCTCAAACTGTTCTCAGCGCTGAGCCTCAAGAGATTCTCACAGCTCTTGCGCAAGCTTTGACTCTTCCCGAGGAGCAACGCAGAGCTGGCGTTTCAGAAGTAGTCGCCAACAACCCTCGCTTTCTTGATGGATGGGCTCAGCTAGGCCGTCTTGGCCGAGACAATGTCGAGAGTTATGCCTGCTACCGAGTTGGCTATCACCGTGGACTTGACCGGCTTCGTGCTTCTGGGTGGCGTGGAAGCGGTTACGTTCGTTGGGAGCACGAAACAAACCGAGGATTTCTCCGGTCTCTAGAAGGCCTTCGGGCTATGGCTGCGGCCATTGGCGAAGTAGATGAGGAGGAGCGCTGCCGGCACTTCCTCTATCAGTGTGATCCTGGTATGCCGCAGGACCTCTACTCCGGGCCTAGCTGAATTGTTTGTTGCGCAATGCAGTGTTCTTTTGGCGCGCCTACACTCCAGAGATGTCTGATACCAAGGTCAACCTAGAGGTGGAACTGGCACTCACAGGTATTCCTGCAGAGGGAATGCCGGGTGATGATTTGATTGCTGCACTAGCGATTGAGCGCACAGGAGATTTGAACTGGCGAGGTGGCAAGGCGTTTAGCCTTGTGTACAACAGCGATGACCCAGAGCTTGAAAGAGTTCAGCATGAGGTCGCCTCAATGTTTCTTCATGAGAATGCGCTGAACCCTTTTAGATATAAGACGCTTCTCCGGATGGAGAGTGAGATCTTGACCATGGCAAAGGGCTTGCTGCATGCAGGTCAAGCGGCGTTGACCTCTGGTGGCACTGAATCCATTTTTCTAGCTGTCATGACTGCCCGTGAGCGAGCTTTAGCGAACGGTATGAGCTCTCCAACTTTGGTCTGCGCAGTTACTGCTCATCCAGCGTTTGCTAAAGCATGTCATTACCTGAATGTCGAGATGATTCGTACTGAGGTGTCTGCAGATGGACGAGCAGATCCAGAGGCGGTAGCCGCTGCTATCGACGAACGGACGGCCTTAGTTGTGGCTTCCGCACCTTGCTACCCGTTCGGAGTCATTGATCCAATCACAGAAATTGCCGCACTCGCAGAAAGTCGCGGGGTGCTGTGTCATGTCGATGCGTGTCTAGGGGGGTACTTGCTGCCTTTC
>JBBDMQ010000403.1:0-10279 GCA_040878245.1 Microthrixaceae bacterium | reverse complement strand
TGCTCACGAGCAAATTTGCAGAGCATGCTGGTAGGTAACGATGAGGAGTCGCCAAACGGTTCATCCCAAGTTGTAGCAAGTTGCTCAATCTGTGCTGCTAGATCAGAGGTATCTGGGGTGAGAACGTGCAATGTCATGGCGTGCTTCGCTGCGGTATCTTTGGCAAATTCAAGCTCTGACTCACCGGGCATATCGAAAGTAAAGGCGTGTAAATCGGGGTGATGCGCTGCAGCGAGTGCAGCCACAGTCGTGGAATCAACCCCTCCCGACAGAAAAGCTCCGACAGGAACGTCAGCCTCGAGTTGCTCTTGCACAGCAAAATCGAGTGCGCCGCGGAACCAACGGGCCGACTCCTTAGGGGTGATCCCTTCCTCAATAACGGGTGGAGTCCACCAGCGATCAATCTGAGGTTGACCGCCAAGACTCCATCGCAACCGAGAAGCATGCGGCACAGACTCAATACCAGACCAAATTGATTTGCCCGATGGGACATAGCCTTGCCGCAACATCTCGGCAATCATCAGAGGCTCAGGTTTACTCTCACTCAACCCGGCAGCGCGCAGAGCGTGGGACTCAGAGGCAAACGCCAACTGACCCTCGGCTGTGAAAGCGTAGTAAAGCGGTCGCTCACCAAAGCGATCCCGAGCTAGCAGCAGTGACTGCTCGCTGTCATTCCAAACTGCCAGCGCAAAAGTTCCGGGAAGGTGAGGCAGCAAGCCTTGGCGATACTCATCAAAAAGTGGGAGAACGACCTCACAATCCGAACCCGTCCGGAACGGGTACTGCGAATACTTCTCTCGGATTCGGTTGTGGCCGTAAATCTCTCCGTTACAAACCACAGCCGTTTGGCGATCAGGGCTAAGCAGTGGCTGCCGCCCTCCTTCGGGGTCAATGATTGAAAGCCTTGCGCTGCCAAGCACAGCATTGGCAAATACCGTCAAGCCTTGCTCATCTGGGCCACGGTGGTTTAACGCCGTGATCATCACCCGGACGCGGTCAACATGCGCATCCGCGCCTGCTCCGACTATCCCGGCAATGCCGCACATCTACTTCTCCTTTGACGCCGAATCTCCTCTGTACGCTACCAACGAACCCCTGGTTTAGGTCTTTCGTTGGCTTGGCCGTCTGCATCGCTACGCCTTTAGCGTGAGGCACTGGCAGCCCTCGTCGAATCATCATTCATGAAAGCAAGAAAACGCATTCATTATTTGTACTTACCTGAAGGTATTCTGCCGAGTGAGTCAAGAGGATCTTTCACAAGCCGCTGTTAGTATCTGGGCAATGTATGCCGAACCCCTAGGGACCAGAACAGCGCGGTCAGGGGGATTGTGGCCCCAATGACTGAGGCCACCGTTGAGTCTGGAGCACCGCTCACTCGCCGCCTTATTCGCTCAGAACAAATTCGTCGATTTCGAAGTGAGGCGCGACTTGCAACCAGCTTTGCCAAGCGAGAATTGCACAATAAGTATCGGCAAAGCGCCTTGTCTCTCTTCTGGGGGATTGTGCAGCCGTTATTGCTGGTTCTGGTCTACGCAGTAGTTTTTTCGCAGATTTTGAATGTAGACGGCGGGACGATCCCGTATTTGTCCTTTGTCGTTGCTGGCTTAGCCATCTGGCGTTACTTCAACGCAGGGCTGCAACAAGCAACTTCGTTTATTGACCGTTCCTCTGTCCTGAGCAAAGTGTATTTCCGGCGTGAAATTATTCCGCTTTCAGGATGCCTCGCTGCATTGATCGATTTAGCGGTTGGACTCGTTGCGATGGTGATTGTTGCTTGGATCCAAGGAATAATACCCACCGCTACATACGCAGCACTCCCGCTAGTACTCGCAGTGTTGCTGGTATACACGACTGCCATTGCAATTTTACTAGCCACTGTCACCGTCTTTATCCGTGATGTTGCCCATGCTCTTCCGACTGTTGGTCAGGTGCTGTTTTTGGCAAGCCCGATTTTGTACCCCGAGTCTCAGATTCCAGATAATCTGAAGTTCCTTGGGACGGTCAACCCTGTCGCAGTAGTTGCTGAAGCTACAAGAGCAGTAGCGCTCGAAGGCATGTGGCCGCAGTTTCCGCTCTTACTGATTCACCTGTGCGTTGGCACAACTCTGCTCGTCGGATCGGTTTTTTATCTGCGCTCAATCGAAGACCGCATTGTGGATGTGGTCTGAGGTGGCATCGAAACCGTTGGTGATCTTTGATCACGTCACCAAGGAGTATCGAATCAGTCAAGAGCGCACGAATGCTCGAGCGCTCATACCTGGCCGCCGCGGCGAGCCAGACGAGGCAACAATATTTAGGGCACTTGATGATGTGTGTTTCACTATGGAGCATGGCGAGACCCTTGGCCTCATCGGCCACAACGGAGCCGGTAAATCTACGTTATTGAGGGTCCTGGCGGGCATTGTTGAACCCACAAGGGGCACATCCTTAGTGAACGGCAGATTTGCTTCGCTCATTGAACTTGGCATTGGGTTTGACGAGGAACTTACTGGCCATGAAAACGTCTTTTTCGCTGGCGATATTATGGGAATGACAAAGGCCGAGATTCGTCGGAAATATGATGAGATCGTCCAGTTTTCCGGGGTTGAGGCTTTTCTCGATATGCCAGTAAAGCGCTATTCAACCGGTATGAGAGCCCGGCTGGGTTTTGCTGTGGCTACTGCGATTGATTGCGATGTCTTGCTCGTAGACGAGGTGTTGTCGGTAGGTGACTTTGAGTTTCAGCGCCGAAGTATGGAGCGCATCAGAGAAATGCACGAAGCTGGTGCCTCGCTTGTTTTGGTAACACACAATCTGTGGGCTGTGAACTCGTTATGCGAGCGTGTCATCCTTCTTGACCACGGTCGAGTTGTAGTTGATGGCACTCCAGCAGAGGCAATGAAGAAGTACATCGGTGAGGAACCCAAAACTGAGATGGATCCAGAGGTGGGTGCCAGTTTTGAAGACTTTCAAGTCCCCCCGTCAATTTCTGGAAAAGTCACTATTGGTTCGATTAAAGCAATCCCAGAGGTTATTAAATCCGGCGACTCAATCACTATTCAGGCGACCATTACGGTGCATGAATCTTGCGAGGGCATGGTGGTGATGTCTCTGTTCACAAGTGAGCGTGCAGTGTTCGCGGAGCGTGATCTCGGCCCCGCCGAATTTTTGGCTACCCCGGGTTCCTACGTGGTTCGAGCCAAAGTCCCGAATCTGCCGTTGGCAACTGGTCGATTCCAGTTTCGCATAGCAGTGCTTCCAGAGGACGATCGTCATTTGGGTCAGGAGTTTCCTGCAGCGCTGGCGGTGGCCTCAACAGAAATGAAGATTGATGGCGAGATCAACGCCCGCCCAGGGCTGAAACTGCAAACTCAGTGGTCAGTAGAACCCAAGTTTCCGCAGGCTAAGTCCCAATCATCAGAGGCTGCACGACCCTAACTTTGACCTAGGTCACATGGTTGCCGTGAGCGAAGCTGTTAGATCGGCCATGCTCGCAGGCTGGTATTCGAAGCTCTGAATGAACTGTGCTGACTCCAGTTCGGGGTCCAGCAGATTTCCTGAACGATACATCTCGACCCCAACTTCATAAATCCTTGCAGTTCCCTCTGCCGCACCATCCTCGCTCAGTGCGTAGCGCATCTCTTTGCTTGGCGGAAGGAGTGCACAAATCGCTGCAACTCGTTCGTTGGGAGAGGTGTTTGCGGGCGAGTGGTGAATCACCGAGCCGTCAATGACTAAAATCTGCCCCGCTTCAAGCTCAACTTGAACTGACTGATTGAGTGCAAAGTCACTGACCTCTGCACTGAGTGAGTTCACGTCCGGCGGCCGCACGTTATTACCCATCAAGTGACTGCCAGGCAGTAAACAGAGCGTCCCATTTGAGGCATCTGAGTCGGTGAGTGGGATCCAAAGTGAGATGCTTACTTCACGGGCCTCATCAAATACAGAGGGATCCTGATGAGGGTTTCTTGCACTATTTTCTGCCCCTGGTTTGGAGACGAATGACCCTCCAATCACGGTGGTGGTATCTGGCGTGAAGAGTGGGTCGCAAATTGGCGCAAGAATCCTTTGGACCCCGTCCCATAACCGTGCCCGAAGTTCAAGATGAGTGATCATCATGGACGGCAGAAATACCCCGGAGCCATCTCGGCCGACCTGTTCAACCACTCCTTCGTAAAGATTTGATAGCTCTGCAACTGTGGCCGAGCTACATGTGGTGGGAAGCACAGCGAAACCATGGCTGGCCATTTGGTGATTGATGGACTCATCAGCGAAGTGAGTTTTTCTTGTGGGTACAGAAGAATTGGTTGTTCTTTGCATGCTCATGCGGGACTCACCACCTTAATTCTGCTGTCCTGGCAACCCTGCCAACCTTCGACCGAACGACTACTTGTAAGTATTTTCTGAACCTGTTTCCTGCACCTATTTATAGTATCGGGACAGTTTGGTTGAGCACCTGCCCGGGCAGCATCTCAGTAGGTTGCCCCATCTTGAGAAGCAAAGTTTTCGGACCGCAACCTGCAAGCTGCAGCTAGAATATGGTGAGTGCAAGAACGAAAGGGAGCACGTGGCAGATCTAGGATCAAGTGAAAAACTAGTCTCCGTCACTCGGCCTACGTTTAGAGATGCAGGCCGTGAAACTGCCTTTCAGCGTGATGGATATGTGGTTGTAGATTTTGCCACTCCTGAAGTAGTAGCTGAGCTGCTTGAGTCCTATAACCGCTTGAACTCTGGCATCGACGAGGGGTACTACCCCAGTTTGATGAGCCCAGATCAAGATTATAAGGCGGCAGCGAATGACGAGGTCAGCGCAATTGTCTGGCCACTACTTGACCAACTCATTGAAGGCTATGAGCCATTAGTTGGCTACTTCATGGTCAAGCATCCAGGTCCAGATACTGCGGTCTCACCGCATCAAGACTGGATTCTCGCTGACGAGTCGGAGCATCCGAGCATGGGTGTTTGGATGCCTCTGACAGAAGTCACTCAGCAGGTTGGACAGATGGCGGTGCTGCCTGGCAGTCATAAGTGGCTAACTGGGCTACGAGGTAGTCCAGGTTTTCCCATGGAGTGGGAGGCCGCTCACGAACGAGTTCGCGATGAACTTATGGTGACAGTACCCATTCAAGTTGGGCAAGCAATGGTGTACGACATTCGCGTTCTGCACGGCACGCCGCCCAACTGTTCGTCCACCACTCGTGTTGTGGGCAGTCTTTACGCTCTTGCTCAGAACTCGACTCCGATTCACTATTACAAGTCTCCAGATGGACTTGTTCAGGGATTCGAGATCCCAGATGACTTTTACACCACCTTTATGATTGGTGATGTTCCTGTTGGTGACCCGTTCATAGAGATTGAGGATTACAGCGTTGAGCAACTCTCGTTCGACGAGATTGCTCGTCGGTTCGCAGCTTCGCAAGCCTGACCAACTTCAGCCTGCCGCTACAGTCAACAGCAGCCATCAGCAGCCATCAGGAGTCAACACCCATGCGCGGAAATAGCTAGGGAAACATTTTGTTATGTCATCGCCAAAGGAACTCGGATTTCTTCCCCGGGAAGTATGCAATCTCAATGTGCCGGTTCTGAGAAACCCAGAGCATCAGGCTGAGTTCGACTCACGTGGCTATGTGGTGATGCCATTTCTTGGCCCAGAAGAAGTAGCAAGGCTTGTCTCAGGTTACGACTCAATTGCTGAGGGACTCGGGGGAGCGAGCCGCCCAGAGGATTACAACGACACCTACGCAGAGTTCAGCATCATTCATTCTCGGCCAGAGTTTCGTCGTCAGGCTTACGCTCTGATTACCTCTGTGCTGAGTTCTCAAGCTAGTCAAGCCTTGGCCGATTACCGCCCGCTGATTGCAAACTTTGTCAACAAACTGCCAGGCACAGGGGTAGTGCCCACCCATCAGAATCTCTCGGTTGTTGACGAGTCGAGGTATACCTCGGTGTCGGTGTGGGTTGCGTTAGTAGATTGTGTTCTTGATAACGGAGCGATGTCGATGCTTGATGGCAGTCATAGCTCACTTCGCAGTCGCCGAGGGATGTGGGCGTATCAAGCCTTTAGTGGAATCGAACAGGCTCTTATGGACGAGTTAATGACACCGGTCGAGGTTCCGGCCGGTCACGCCGTCATTCTCGATGATGCAACGGTGCATTACTCGCCACCGAACCAGACCGACCATCGTCGTCTTGCCGTACAGTTCGTGATGATTCCCCAAAATGCACGCGCTCTATGGCACCAGCAAATTGGAACGACTGATGGGGGTCTCGACGTTCAAGTCTGGGAGATCGACGAGAGGTTCTTCTTTGAGTTCTGGCATGGTGATGGAGACACCCGGTATGGCCAAAAAGTTGATCGAATCACGATCCCTTCAGTAACACTTGAAATCGAAGATCTCCAAGCTTTGCTGGCTACCTAGCTCCAAAAATAGATGCTCGCTCCGTCTTCAGATAAAGCAGCAAACCCGCCAATAGTGACCCGCTCATTCTGGCCGTGGACGGGTTCAACTCGATGCCAAATCCTTCCACCGGTAAAGAGAATCATGTCGCCTACGTTTAAGTCGATAGGGGTTTTAGTAAATCTTTCGAGTAGCGCATCTCGCTCCTCGCTCATTGATAAAACTCGTACATCCTCGGGTGTGTCATCCCACATCAAATCGTACAAAACTAATTCGCCGCCACTATCTGGCTTCTGGCCTACTACGAAGTAGCTCAAAGAGTTCCACATTTGAGCTATCTCTCGAAGGTGCTCGTAGGAACCCCATGCGTTACAGAACTCGTTTGCCGTATGGGCGTGCATCACGCCGCCATCGGGTGGCAAAAATCGGATTGTCAGAGGCACGTATTCACCTCGTCCCACTTCGACTGGAACGCTCGCTGGGCGGCCACCGCCAACTGCCGAGAGCACCTGCCCAATTCGGTTGACAAAATCCACATCAAAAAGTGAGTCAATACAATCGTTGATGATGGGCGCAGCTTCGTAGTAGTCCGCCCGATCATCATCCGCTCCAACAATGGCAGTTCCAAAAAATATTTGTTTGCCGTAGTCATTGAATGTGTCCGAATAACCTCGAGCGCGAAGCACTCCGGTGCTCATTTCTTCCTCCGTGAACACTCCCCGAATCGATATGCCGTCTAGTGAGCCGGCGTAGATCTGCTCAATTGCATCTGGGTAGTTGATGAGTTCCTCTACTTGCAGGTCGAGCCATTCACCGAGGTGTTGTCGATTTGGATTGACCTCGGAGTTTGTTGTTTGTGGCTCGGTGCTTGGCAACTCCGACGCTTCGCTGGTCGAGTGTGGCACTTGACGAGCAGAGCGAAACCGGCTCATTAATCCCATGACATTCCCCTTGCAGATTCTTTCCTACCCTCAAACAGAGAGGATTTTCAGATGTAGCCCAAGATTATCGGCAATTCCTTCGGTATCCTCAAAGGATGGCGCAGCGGGTATCTCACTTCCGCCACCGCAGAACTTCGGCGGCAGATCTAGCTCATCAGTTGAGCGAGGAGTCAGGGGCATAATCCATGAATCAGCAGATTGAAGCCTCGGTAGAACTAGGAGCAGCTTGGCTTGCAAGTGAGCAGGAATCTAACGGCGGATTTCCTGCTTATGCGAGTGCCTTGATTGACTTACCCGATTGGCAGCCTGATCAAGTCAATTTTGTGACTGCACTGACCTCTCTTGCCCTTCAGGATTTAGATCTGCCGCAGGTCAGGGCAATGCGAGCCCTGATTGCTTCTTATCTGCTTGGCCAACGTGAAAGCTCTGATCTTTGGAGGTATTGGGCTAGGGAAGCTCCTTTGCATGATTACACCCCATGTGATGCTGATGACACAGCATGTTGCTCACTCGCAGTTGGTGACCTCATTGGAAGCAAAAACCACCGGGTACTGCTTGCCAATCGCGACCGTCTCGGCAGATTTTATACTTGGATGCTGCCGCGAGCAGAGATTCGCAGCCTGCCCTATCAGTGGGCAATACGTTCGGAGCGTTCAAGTGCCGCTCGGGCAAGGCGAGAAGAGCTGTGGTCAAATTCTGAGGCCAGCCCTCTTGATGTTGACGTCACAGTAAATGCAAATGTGATTCGCTATCTAGGCCCCGATCTTGCTCCCCAAACAGCAATTGATTGGGTGGCCTTAGTAGTTCGGGAAGGAACCGAAGTTGAGAACGATCGTTGGTATCGAAGCAGAACAAGTCTTTACCGAAGCATCGCAGTCTCTGCCCGCGAGGGAGTCAAGAGCTTTGTTGATCTTCGAGAACTGATCATTGCTCGGATCGTTCAGGATGCTCAAGGCGAGGGGTTTCGAGGCGACCTCGAACTTGCTGACGCTTTGCGGGTGCTTCGACTCTATGAGGCCCCCATCGCGGACTGCGCAAGCCTTGCAGAAACACTTTTGGCTCGTCAGAATCCTGAGGGCTGCTGGGAGCGATCAATCTGTTACTACGGGGGCCCACAGGAGAGCTTTGGCTGGGCCTCGGAAGCACTGAGCACTGCGACAGCACTCAGCGCCCTCCACGGGTTAGATCTGAGCAGTCTTGGAGCCGCTCCCGTAGTGTCGAAAAGTGAGCCTCAAACGGTTGATGCTGCAATTGTTCCAGCGATACCTGAGACATTAAGTCCTGAGCCAATAAGTCCTGAGCCGATAAGGCCTGCGCCGATAAGAGAAGTCTTAGGGCTCAAAGATGCGTCAATTGCCAAGGCTCTGGCCCGAGATGGCTATGTTCGACTCGGTTTAGTGCTCACCGCCGATGAAGTGGCCCGTGGAAAAGAGATCTTTGCTGAAGCGTTACGTCGAATGGACCGGCCGATAGGCGATGCTTGGTTCCACACCATCTTGATTCCCGAAAATGATGTTCGTGACTACATCACTCAGGAATTAGAGCTGCTCCTTACTCCTAAAATTGCAGAGGTTGTTGACCTTGAGCAGCTTGAATTGATGCGCCTTGACTTCTCGGTGAAGCCATCCTCGACCAACGATGAACCAGGTCCGCATCAGGATTACGCCCTAGTCGATGAACGCTACGCAACAAGTTTGTATGCGTGGATACCGCTCGTTGACATGAACGAGTTCAACGGCACGCTGCATGTGGTGCCGGGGTCACACCGCTTTACGAATTTGATTCGATCGCTACACGTTCCGTCTACTTTTGATGAGGTTTTAGATTCGGTGCGGGCAGCGGCGCTTCGCTTTGATTGTCAAGCAGGAGAGCTCATTTTGATGGTCTCTGGCATCATTCACTTTTCTCCTGCGAATAGCTCCGGCGAGCTACGCCTAGCCGCACATGGAATGCTCGCCCCCAGCCAGATTCCTTTGCAGTTTTATTTTGCTGACGATCAGACCCCTGAGGGCAAAGTGGAGTGTTACGAGTTTGATATTGAGGGCTATGTGAAACAACTTCATCAAGGACGCCCAGATCCAGAAGTGGAGCTCACCAAGCTGCTCAACCGCCCACCAAGAACCATGACTCCCGAAAGGTTCCAAGCCGGACTTGAAGCCACCAAGGATGTACACCGATGATCCTCTGTTTAAGCAGGCCACGGGCAGTGGAACCCCAGTTTTCGCATCGATTCGGGGCCTTTTTGGTTGCCTCGGCATCTACCTCATGATTGCCAGTGCTAGCGGCTGTTCGGTACCGTGACAGCATGACTCGTGTCAGCGCAGGTATCGACCGCCTACCTATCCTTCTTAATCCTGAAGATGACCGCTCGTTTCGCGAGCAGGGCTTTGCAGTGGTCCCCTTTGTTTCGCCCGAGCGGATCGCAGAACTGCGACAGCTTGTTATTCCGTTGATCCCCGAAAATTCTGCGCCGTTTTTTACCCTCTATAAAAACGATGGGCCGGAGCTTCGGCGACAGATAGACGCATTCGTTCGTGCTGAAATACAGCCGGTCGCAGACGATCTCTTATGTAACCACCGCTTTTATATCGGAAGTATCTTTGTAAAATATCCGGGTGAAGGTAGTGCAATTGGGGCGCATCAGGACTGGACGTTTGTCGACGAGTCTCGATTCCTCAGTGGTGCAATCTGGTTACCGCTGCAACCTACGAATGCAAAAAATGGCGGAATGTACTTGCAGCCGGGAAGCCATCGGCTTGACCTTCCCTACCGAGGCTCACCGCCTGATCTGCTTCAGCCAAATATTGATGAGTTCGTTCCTTGCGATATGGAAATTGGAACTGCGCTGGTTCATCACAACGCTCTGATTCACGGTTCAACTCAGAACAACACCGATGAGCTTCGAATTGTGATGGCGCTTGGGTTCGTCTCTGAGGGTGCACAGATGTTTCACTTTCAAAC
>JBBDMQ010000402.1:0-10394 GCA_040878245.1 Microthrixaceae bacterium | reverse complement strand
AGTTGGGCCAGTACTTCACCACGACCCGTCACGAAGGTATGTCAACGCCTGGTTCACTTCTTCACACGCCCCAAGGCGAGCTCAGTTTCTGCAACGCCTTCACCCCAGGAATCTTGATCAACTTGAGGCCAACGGTGGCCTATGCATTATCTATACACACCTTGGGTTGGACTTTGTCGACGAACGTGGGCAAGTCGATGCCGATTTTGTTCAGGCAATCACTTCGCTAGCCGCTCGCGGCGGGTGGTACGTGCCTGTTTCTACCCTGCTTGATGCAGTCAAGACCGCTGATGGTTGCCCCAGCCTGACCATTTCGCAGCGCTCGGCCTTTGAGCGAAAATGGATGATTGATCGAGTCCGAGACTCCTCGCGGTTTGGCCCTCGAGTTGCCACACATGATCGGGCGGTGACCGCACGTGACTCTGAGCTTTGAGCCCGTCCCGCTATCAAAAGTACCTTGGCAAGAACTAGATAGCTTTGCCGACAGAACCGTTCATCAGACTCAAGAGTGGCTCGCCTTTCTTGCCGACACGCAGGCTGCCAAGCCGCTCATACTTCAGATCTCTGACTCCGAGCAGCACGTGGGATGGTTTACGGGAGCCATCATCAAACGGTTCGGTCTGCGAATTTTGGGAAGTCCAATGCGAGGCTGGACGACAGCTCACATGGGGTTCAATTTGGTCAATGATGCTCTCATCACGCAGGCGGTTGAAGACCTTGCAAGGTTTGCTACTCGCTCCTTGAACTGTGCGCATCTAGAGGTTCTCGATGGGCGCTGCAGTTCTGAGTCGATTCCAGATGGATTTCGCTCGACTCCACTCAATGGTTTAGTCGTTGATCTGCAACTTACTGAAGAGCAGCTGCTCTTGGGGATGACCAAAAACGGGCGCCGTGATGTGCGAAAGTCACTCAGATCTGGGGTGATAGTTGAGGAAGTTCAACCCGAGGATCCAAAATTTGTTGGCGAGTACTACTCGCAAGCAACGAGCGCCTTTTCGAAGCGCAGGCTCGTACCGACCTATCCGCAGTCTCGGGTGGAATCTTTGGTGAAACACCTACATCCCCCAGGAAACCTGCTTCTACTTCGTGCAAAGATTCCGAGTGGAGAGACTGCAGCCACGGGAATCTTTGCTGGTCTGCCAGGCGGTACTGCCTCGTTCACGATGCAAGCGAGCGACCCGGAATTTCATCAGTGGCTGCCAAACGAGGCACTGATTTGGCAGGCCCTACTGCAGTGGAGGGAGCGTGGGGCAGTCCGCTTTGACTTCGGTGGCCGAGAGATTGGTAGCCCAACGGACTTCAAACGAAAGTTTGGTGGAGAGGATCTGACAACTCAGTGGCTGAGATATTCAAGATACTCATTCATTGAGACTGCTCGTTCGTTGGCCAGTCGAACACAGAAGTCTTTGCAACGACGCGGGATTCGGGCCTCGGGTTGATCTGAACATGCAGCCCGTATACTCAAAGTCTGTACAGGCTGCGATAGGGGCATAAGTGGCGAAAGCATTAAAGAGACAACCTCGGGTAGCAGTCATTGGCTGCGGCCATTGGGGAAAGAACTTGGTTCGCACTTTTGCCGAACTTGGGGCGCTTGTCGCAATCGTTGACCCCGACGCAGAAAACGCAACCTCACTTTCGCTGAAGTACTCAGTGCCTCATGGTTCTTTAGAGCAGATCTTGGCCGATCCAGAGCTTGATGCTGTCGTAGTTGCTGCTCCTGCCAAGGACCACGCTGCAGTCACCCTGCAAGCTCTCGATGCTGGAAAACACGTATTTGTCGAGAAGCCCCTTGCACTTGACCTAGAGGATGCCCGCAAAGTTGTTGCACGCGCAGACGAACTCAATTTGACGCTCATGGTTGGGCATCTGTTGCAGTATCACCCGGCATTTTTGGCAGTTCGGCAACTTGTCAACGAGGGAGCGCTCGGAGAACTCCGTTACCTGTACTCAAACAGGCTGAATCTCGGCCGTTTCCGTAGAGAAGAAAACATTCTTTGGAGTTTCGCCCCACATGACCTGTCAATGCTTCTGGCGTTAGTGGGCGAAACTCCAGATCAACTGTCTGCAGTGGGGTCAACCTTCCTCAGTGAGGATGTGCCAGACGTAACGACTACTCATATGGCTTTCCCGAGTGGTCCGCGAGCTCATGTTTTTGTGTCCTGGCTACATCCGTTCAAAGAACAGCGGTTAGTGGTGGTCGGTGCTGACGCAATGGCAGTGTTTGATGACCTAGCCCCGTGGGATTCAAAGCTCACTATTTTTGAACACGGTGTTACTTGGGATGGGCTGACGCCAGTGCCAGTTCGTGGCGAACCAGTAGCAGTTCCGCTTGAAGAGGCTGAGCCCTTGAAACTGGAATGCGAACACTTTTTGCAGTCGGTGCAATCCGGAGGAACTCCGCGTACTGATGGTCATGAGGGCGTTCGAGTACTAGAGGTTCTAGCTGCTGCTCAGGATTCTCTTGCGCAGGGGGCTGGCGCGATGGTTGCGCCGTCAAGTAGTCAACACGCGCAGTCAACACCTGCCGAGATTCATCCTAGGGTATTTGTTCACGACAGTGCATTTGTGGACGACGGGGTACAGATCGGGTCTGGCACCAAGGTGTGGCACTTTAGCCACGTGCTTTCGGGCAGCGTGGTGGGGGAAGATTGCGCGCTTGGTCAAAACGTTGTGATCGGGCCGGACGTAACCGTGGGAGATAGGTGCCGAATTCAAAACAACGTCAGTGTCTATGCTGGTGTCACCCTAGAAGACGGTGTGTTCTGCGGGCCATCCTGTGTGTTCACTAACGTTTATAACCCACGGGCGGAAGTGTCTCGCAAGGATGAGTTCATGACTACCTTGGTCAGGAAAGGCGCCACCATCGGCGCAAACGCCACCATTGTGTGCGGCACCGAAATAGGAGAATATGCCTTTATCGGTGCTGGTTCCACGGTGACGAAAGACGTTGCAGCGCATGCGCTTGTTGTTGGTTCACCTGCTCGACAAGTTGGTTGGATGAGCCATGAGGGCGAACGCCTAGGAAGTGACTTGACCTGCCCTCGAACCGGGCAAAAATATCAAGAGGTCGACGGCGTTTTGTCGCTGATTGGCGCAGCACAGAAGCCCAACTCTATGCCCGCAGTCTCACGGAGTTCAGATGCAATTCATTGATCTTGTTGCCCAACAGTCCCGGCTCCGCAAAGGAATCGATCAGGCAATTACCCAGGTGCTTGATCACGGGCGTTACATCATGGGGCCAGAGGTAGCCGAGCTTGAAACAGCCTTGGCTGAGTTTTGTGGTGCAAATCACGTGGTGTCTTGTGCAAGCGGCACCGATGCTTTAGTCATGGCGCTTATGGTGCACGGGGTCGGACCAGGAGACGCAGTCTTTGTGCCTTCTTTTACCTTTGCCTCAACAGCGGAAGCGGTGGCCCTGCTAGGAGCTACCCCAGTATTTGTTGACGTGGATGCCGAAACCTTCAACATTGACGCCAACAAACTCCCCCAAGCAATCGAGGCTCTGCCGAGTGGTCTGCGCCCCGTTGGGGTGATCCCAGTAGATCTATTTGGGTTGCCGGCCGATTATTCGGCCGTCCACGCGGCTATCGCCCCATTCGATATGTGGGTACTCGCTGATGCTGCTCAGAGCTTTGGCGCCACCAGAAACGGTGCCTCGGTGGGATCAATGGCCTCGATGACAACCACATCATTCTTTCCCGCAAAACCTTTGGGCTGTTACGGGGATGGCGGTGCCATCATTGCCACAGACGCCGGCCAAGTTGAAGTACTTCGATCTATCAGAGTGCATGGTTCTGGCACCGAGAAGTACGACAACGTGCGCATTGGTATTAACGGTCGACTCGACACCATTCAGGCTGCAATTCTGCTGCAAAAGTTGTCAATTTTTGCCGAGGAAATTCAGGCCCGCCAAGTCGTAGCTAATCGTTATTCGGCAGGTCTTTCTGCCGCGGGCTGTGACGGGCTCATCACGGTTCCGAGCACACCTGAAGGTGCAGGATCTACTTGGGCGCAATACACCATTCAGGTACATGACCGAGCAGGAGTTATTGCCTCACTTCAGGCTGAGGGCGTCCCTACAGCGGTGTACTACCCGCGCCCGCTGCATCAGCAGACTGCTTATAAAGAGTTCCCGATCGGAGCAGGTGGGTTAGAGGTATCTGAGCGTCTTGCAACTTCGGTGCTCAGTTTGCCGATGCACCCATACTTGCAGCCGAATGACCAAGATCAAGTTATCGAGGCAGTTCGTCGAGCAGTCAGCAACTGAGTCCGCAACAGCCAGCATCAGCCCCGCAAATCTGCTCCCTACTCATAGGTCTAGAGGTTGAAGATAACGTTTTTTGCGATCAACTATGCACCCTCGGTTGGTGGCGCGCAGCAGTTGGTGCAGCAGATCGCCGAGGGGCTAGTTCATAGGCATGGTCACCAAGTAACGGTGATCACCACCGATGCTTTGTTTGCTCCATCGGGAAAGAATCCCGGAAAGATTCCGGTGGCCGAAGAAGTTATTGCAGGGGTTCAGGTCCTTCGCCTGCCTATTTCAAGACGGACCCATGACTTACTCAGAACGCTGCGTCGCATCGGCGCAAGATTTGGGCGTCCAATTCGGCCCTCAGTAGTTGCCTATGGCCCTTGGGGGCTCAAGCTTCTTCTTGCGGCGAGTGCTGCGGCATCGACCTCAGATGTTGTTATTGGTGTTTCTGCACCCTTCACAACCCTGCCAGCCGCATTCAAGTTGACCCGCCGGAAGTCGACAGTATTTTTTGCGCTACCTATTTTACACCTTGGTGAGTGGGTGCCGAGTGGCTCAGTACTCAAGGCGCTTCGGCGCGCTGACCGTTGTATTTCCTTGACAGCCGCCGAGCAGTCTTGGGTTGAAGCGCAGGGTGTGCCAGCAGAAATAAGCCGTGTGATCCCGCCAGGCTGCAACCTCAGCGACTTAACGATGAAGCAATCAACTGCCCGAGCAGAACTGGGCCTAGCCCAAGGGAAAACAATTGTGTTTATCGGCCGGCTTGCGGCGCATAAGGGGATAGACACGCTGCTGGCAGCCTGCCCGGAACTGTTTGCCGCTCACCCTGACTTGACTGTTGTTCTGGCCGGGAGCCGAACTGGATGGTCTGGTTTGCAACCTGCTATTGCAGAGTTGGGTGAAGAACTTGCTCAGAGGGTTGTGGTAGTCGAAAACTTTAGTGACACAGATCGAGCTTGCATCCTTGGGTCGGCAGACGTTGTGGTTGTGCCGTCATCTGAAGAGGCCTTTGGGCTTGTGATTCTCGAGGCTTGGTCGGCTTCACGTCCAGTGGTTGCATCAAATATCGCGGCTATTGCGTCGGTTGTTCGACACGGAGTGGACGGACTGCTTGTCGAGGTTGGCCAGCCTGCGGAGCTCGCTCTTGCAGTAGGTTCGTTGCTCAACAACCCTGAAGCGGCAGAGCAGATGGCCGCAGCAGGCCATGAGCGAATAGGCCGGGAGTTCTCTTGGGAAGTTGTTATTGATCGCTGGCATGAAGAACTTATTGCAATGGGGTTGAACTGAGATGTGCGGAATTGTTGGAATGCTTCTCAGAGATGGCCTGTCCTCAGAGGATCTGCGTGAGGTCGCTTCACTTACAGACCTCATGAAGCGTCGCGGACCCGACGACAGCGGGTCTTGGAATGACGCTGAGTCTTGCGCTCTTGGGTTTCGGCGGTTATCCATCATTGACCTATCACAACGCGGTCATCAGCCGATGGTCACCGAAGACGGCCAGAACGTTTTGGTCTTCAACGGTGAGGTGTACAACTTCCGTGAACTGCGCACAGAACTCATTGCGCTCGGTCGAAGCTTTCGCTCCGAGTCAGATACCGAGGTTGTACTGCAGTCTCTTGCACAGTGGGGTGCCGATGCGCTCTCTCGATTCAACGGCATGTTTGCCCTCGCGTGGTACCGCCCAGCAATCAAGACACTGTTACTTGCACGAGACCCGGTTGGCATTAAGCCCTTGTACTGGTGGCGGTCTTCTGAAGCGTTTGTATTTGGGTCTCAGTACGACCAAGTGATTCGGCATCGGCGGTGTGATCGAACACAAGTTGATCCTGGTGCGTTGAATATGTACCTCCGACTTGGGTACCTTCCCGGCAGGTACGCGCTACTTTCAGATACAGGGCAGGTGCCGCCTGGGTATGTACTCGAGATTCAATCAGGCGGGCAGCAGACACTCCGACGGTTTCGGCCAGCTTTCGCAGCCGCTGCTCCAAGGGAGCGGCTCCGAGGTCAAGCGGCACTTGAGGCTGTTGCGCAGGGTGTGGCCGATGCAGTGCAACGTCAGCGTGTGAGTGATGTTGAGGTCGGAGCCTTTCTCTCGGGTGGGGTTGACTCACCGCTGGTAACTGCACACTTGCAGGCGGCAACAGATCACCGAGTTCCTGCATTCACCATTGGTACTGATGACCCAGTGAGCGACGAGTCAGAAGCGGCACAGGCCTATGCAGACATCCTTGGAGTCGACTTTAATCTTCGAAGGATCGACGGTGCCGCAGCAGTTTCGCTAGTTGATGACGTAGCTGCAGCGAACACCGAGCCTTTCGGTGATTACTCCTCGTTCCCTACATTGCTTGTAGCAAAACTTGCCGCCGAATCGGTCAAAACCGTGCAGTCGGGAGATGGCGGCGACGAACTGTTTTGGGGCTATCCAAGATTTAGCAAGGTTGCTCAAGCCGCTAAGTGGTTTGCTCTACCTCGCTCGCTCAGAGTGACTGCCTATGGCGCTACTAAGCCGCTTCCAAACCCAAAGCGTCCACCTCGGGGAGTGATGTTTCCCAGCTTAGGGGATTGGTATCTTGATGCTCACTCCGGGCTGCGCGGCGCTGACTTTGACTGCTTCGCACCCGAACTTGGGCAGCTACCACATGACTTTGATCTCTTTACGCTGACAGGTCGACCAAGTTCTGATGAGCTCTTTCAGTGGATGCGTGCAAACGAGTTGGCCTGCCATTTACCGATGGTGCTGCAAAAAGTCGACAGGGCAGCAATGTTTCACTCACTCGAGGTGAGGGTCCCTCTGCTTGATCTTGAACTTCTAGATCTTGCCCAACGGATTGACCCCGAAGACTGCATGCACAACGGGTTAGGAAAGCTGCCACTACGGCACGCCCTTGGCCAGCAGGTGCCGCCCGAGAGTATTCCAATTCCCAAGAAAGGGTTCACTGTGCCCATGGCGCAATGGTTGCGAACCGACTTACGTGGCCATGTAGAGGCATTGCTGCTTGAGCGTGACCCGTTCCCTCACGGGTTCTTTGACCGTTCGCAGTTGAGTGCTTGGTGCGAGGATCATTTTTCTGGTCGACTCGATCGTCATCGAGGGTTATGGAATCTGCTGGCGCTGCAACTTTGGGCTGATGCTCATGTTCAGCCGCTGCCAACTGCACCGAAAGTGCTCTGAGTAGTGTCCCGAATAACGCTCGTTGTGAACCAATTTGAAACCGGATCCGAGACCTTCCTTCGCAGACTCGCAACATCGCTTTCTGAAGAGGGACATCGGGTAACGCAATACTCACTGCTGGCTGCACGAACAGCGCAGCAATCTCAGCCCGGCCTCGCTCAAGCACTACCAGCGGCTCAAAGCGCCAAGTTTCCCTTGGCTGCTGCGCGGCTTGCAGCTAGGTCAACTCGAGCCACAACTACGGCAATCTCTCGAGCTACATCTCAGTTTGGGCGCACCCCTCGTGCCGCAAAAACAGCACTGCAATTAGCGCCGCTTTTAGCTACAGAACCCGATGTGGTTCATGTGTCTTTTAGTGGGATCGCTGTTGCGTTAGCTGATGCTCTTCCGCTGCTTGACCCCAAGACAAGGGTGATTGTTTCTTGTCGCGGTTCTGGCGAACTCGTTCGACCTGTCTTGTATCCCGAACAGGTTGAAGCACTGCGTACTGTGCTTCAGGGCTGCGATTGCGTACACGCTGTGTCCGAAGCTGTCTCCACTGCACTCGTCAATATGGGCGTAAGTCAGGAACTTATCTCGGTGATCCGCCCAGGCGTAGATGTTGAGGAGTTCAGTCGGACTTCGCCCTATCTGCCGATCTCTACCGATACTCCAGTCAGAATCATCTCGGTTGGACGACTGCATTGGGTCAAGGACATAGCCACCACACTAAGTGCCTTCGCCGAATTGCGCAGCAGGGGATTCTCTGCCGAGCTCACTATTGTCGGGGATGGCGAGGAACGAGAAGCACTGCAGTTTCGGGCAGCTGTATTGGGGATTCAAGACACGGTGACCTTTACTGGTGCACTGTCTCCCAAACAAGTGCGCGAGCAGCTCGAGCAGTCGCAGTTATTTGTTCTCTCAAGCTTGTCTGAAGGTACAAGTAACGCAGCTCTAGAAGCCATGGCGCTACAGATTCCGGTAATCGTGACGGGGGTTGGTGGGATGGTGGAAGTGATCGAAAATGGGGTGAACGGCTGGGTGGTTCCGCCGAGTAACCCCGCTAAACTTGCACAGTCGATGATTTCTTCGGTTACCAACAGTTCTCTTGCTGAAGAGTTGGGACGGGCTGGCCGTGCAAGCCTCGACAAGGGGCTCACCTTGGAATTACAAAGAACCGCCATTCGTCAGATGTATAGAGAACTTCTATGAGTCCCCAAACTCCAGAGAGCTCGATAGCCCCAGTAGATCCAGTGGACTCTGCACCTTCTGTTGAGTCTGTGCCGCCCGCAATCATTGCGAGTACGGCGGAGCAATTGTTTCAGGATCCAACCGACAAAAGCCTGCCAATGTTTCCGACCATTCGCAGACTTTTTAAGGGTGAGTATCCAAATCTTGCGGTTATGGCAACTGCTTCATTTTTGGGCGGGCTGTGCGAGGCAACGCTGCTATTACTCATTGCCAACTTGGCCCTTTCGATCGGCGGTAGCGACGTATCGGGGCAAAAGTCACTCATGTTTGGTCTCGATACGCTCTCAGTAAGGACCTTGTTTCTTGTTGCAATTGTGCTGACGGCAATACGACTGTTGTTGCAATACGTTGCCTCTCGATCTGGAGCCAAAATTACTTCTCGGCTTACTCAAAGCCTCAGAAACGGAACCTTCGAAGACTTTATTGGTGCTTCTTGGGAGGTTCAGTCAGCAATCCCAGAGGCTGCAGTTCAGGACCTCCTTCAACGGCACCTTGCAAAGACTCAAGCTGCGGTGATTAGCGTCGGCATGCTGATGAGCTCGGGTTTTATGGTGCTTGCTCTGATGATGTCTGCCTTCATCGTCTACCCACTTGCATCTGCCGCAATCGTGGTATTTGGCGGATTCCTTTTCATTGGTTTGAGGCCAATGACAATCAAAGCCAAACGACTTGGCCGGCAACAGATGCAACAGGGCGTGATTTACAGCGTGCAATCTCGCGAGGCCATCGATCTGAGCCTAGAGATTCGTGCTTACGGCGTGAGTGGCGACGTCGCTGATCGGCTCGACAAGTCAACTAGAAGTGAAATCGCCTCACTGTATAAAGCGCAGTTGATGGCAAGAATGGTGACGGGGATCTATACCTCTGCCGCAGTGCTCATCATTTTGGCATCGCTCGTAGCAATGGACGCCTTCCTCAATCAGCCGCTTGCAGCAGTTGGCGCAATTGTGGTGGTTCTTATCCGTGCGCTGAACCAAACCAGCGGAATCCAAGCGGCATATCACGGCTTAGGTGACCTTGTTCCGTATATCCAAAGACTCTTTGATGAGCGGCAATTCTTTCGCGACTCTCGCCCACCTTCTGGTGACGTCAACCTCGAAAGCATCGGCAAGATTGAGTTTTCGGACGTCACCTATACCTATGACGGAGAGCAGGATGCGCTTCGTAACGTCAGCTTCACAGTAGAACCAGGTGAGGCCGTTGGCATTATCGGGCCCTCAGGTAGCGGTAAGTCAACCTTGATCCAACTACTGCTTCGTCTGCGGCATCCCAGCACTGGTAGCTATGTGCTTGACGGTATTCCCGTCAGCGAGATTGATGATCAGTCTTGGTTCTCAATGATTGCCTTCGTCCCACAAGACAGTCGTATTTATGACGACACAGTGGCGAATAACATTAGGTTCTTTCGCCCCGGTGTGACCGATGATCAAGTCATGGAGGCTGCTCGACGAGCGCATGTTCATGAAGAGATTATGGCTATGCCCGATGGTTATAACACGGTGCTTGGAAGCCGTGGCGGCTCACTCTCTGGCGGTCAACGCCAGCGAGTTGCAATTGCTCGTGCGTTGGTTAAGCGTCCGGCCATGTTGGTACTTGACGAACCAACAAGTGCTCTAGATATGCAGTCAGAGTCGCTGGTTCACGAGACGCTTGATGAGTTGAAAAAGTCTGTGACTTTGTTTGTCATTGCTCACCGCCTTTCAACCCTGAATAGCTGTGACCGAATAATGGTGATGGATC
>JBBDMQ010000401.1:0-1915 GCA_040878245.1 Microthrixaceae bacterium | reverse complement strand
TAGCGCTGTTGCAAATTTTTTAGGTTGGTGCGCCACACGTGTCGCAACACTGGTTTGGCGACGGTTGCGCCAATCGGTCCACCGAGCCACCAAGGAAAGATCAAGCGCTCGGTCCATTCGAATGCTGTGTGCGTAGGGGCGCCTGTTGGGCCAACCGGTTTGAGCTGAAACACGCCGGTCCCGGTGATGAGCCCAACATGTCGTACTCCCATCTCAACGGCTGGGATCCAACTTGTGATTTCCATATGGTCAGTCAGCCTGAACGGACCGATCGCCGTTGCGCAATCAAACTCGGTGCCTGTTCCCGACTGCTGACTCGTCGTAAACGAGATTGAAACTGCATCCTCCATCCACTCTGGATGCGATGAGATGTTCTCGATATCGGCCCACACTTCTTCAGGCGAGGCGTCGAGAACGACGTTGACGGTGATACTTGGCATGCCCTCAGAGTAACGACTCAGCCAAGCGTTTTTGGATCAGGGCAGCGGGCGGTGCTCCACTGCAAATCACCGAAGGCTGACAGAATGTCGACATGGCAGACATCAGCACCACTCAGGCTCTTGCGCACCAACTTGCCGAAGTGGGTCGAGAGGTGCGAGACCTTCTGCGAGGTACCACATTGCATGGCGCCCAAAGCGAGTCTGATCGCCAAGTAGTGCGAACCGAAGGGGGCGATGACGTGTACGGGGTAGATGCCCGAGCAGAAGAGGTTCTTATTGCAGCTCTCATTCGCCGATGTGGCGAACGCTGGCCGGGACTTCTCATCATTGAAGGTTTTGACGAACCCGTCAGCATTGGCGATTCAGATCGCAGCGGAGGCGAGCCCTGGACGTACCTAGCAGACCCCGTTGACGGCACACGTGGGTATCTTGCGGGATTGCATAGCGCTTGGGTCCTGCTCGGTGCAGGTCGTTCTGCCAAAGTCCTCGAAGACCTTGAGGTAGGCGCGGCAATAGAAATTCCCACAGCACGCGCCGGGGTCGCCATGGTGGCTTTCGCTGACTCATACGGTTTCTTAAATGTGCAGGAGGACATGCTGAAGACACAGCAGGTTTCGGTGCAACGCAATCTTTTACCAACCCAGCTTGCAGACCTTGATCGAAGTTTTGTCACCGTGGTGCGTTTACTGCCCGGCGGACATCAAGCGATTGGTGCTTGGGCTGATGAATTGCTAGCTGGCCTAGAGGTGTACGACGACTTGTACCCGTGTAGCGGAGGGCAGTTAATGGCAGTCGCCGCAGGAAGCGCCTCAGCAGTATTGGATCCTCGGCCACTACTGCACCCCGATGGATTTCATACACACCCTTATGACCTTGCTGCTTTGGTGGTTGCACGGGCCGCAGGAGTAATTGTCGAATCGCTTCCGCCAGGCCAACTGTTGTTCCCCATCGACACCTCAACTCCAGTTGCATGGGCGGCTTATGCGAATGAATCAATTGCTACTCAACTTCGCTCTCGCCTACCGCACCTGTCAACCTAACCAGACCCACAAGCAGCAAGCCCCAAGCAGCAAGCCCCGATCAGCAAGCCCCAAGCGGCATGCATTCAACTGTCACTGTCTCACGCTTTCCCCAGGTGTGAGCAACTAGCGAGGTCACCCCTATGAGCGTTCCACCCGGCGACATACTTCGAGACACTGAGCCCATTGCAGTGCCCGGCATTACTCATCGATACACCGCAGAGATTCCAGAAGCTTGGCGGATTTTTTACCTTTTCGGCGGCGCCACGATGGCAACTGCCCTGCGTGTTGCAGAGACTGCACTTGAGCGAGAAGATCTGCACTTGGTCTCATCCGATGCGATGTTCTGCCAAGCAATCCCAGTTGGCCCAATCGCAGCAAGCGCAGAGATCATTCGACAGGGCAGGTCGGCCGCTCAAGTACTGGTTCGACTCTGGGCGCTTGATCCAGAGACCC
>JBBDMQ010000400.1:0-10519 GCA_040878245.1 Microthrixaceae bacterium | reverse complement strand
GGAACTATCCCAGACCGAGGACTCTTTGGGGTGTTTCTACCTGAAGGGACTCGTGTTGGTGAGCTTGACGAAGAGATGGTCTACGAGTCTCGTGTCGGAGAGACCTTTCTGCTTGGCGCCTCAACCTGGCGAATCGAGGAGATCACTTTTGAGCGAGTGATTGTGACGCCTGCACCGGGGCAACCGGGAAAGATGCCGTTCTGGCATGGAGACGGCCCGGGCCGAGAGGCTGAGTTGGGTAGAGCGGTTGGTGAGTTCCTGACCGAAATCACTGCACTACCGCGTGAACAGGCCGAGGATCGGTTGCGCACCCGTCATGCGCTTGACGACCAAGCAGCGAGCACCCTGCTGACGTATCTTGATGAGCAGGCCGAGGCAACTGGTGTTGTCCCCTCTGATCGAACGCTTGTGATCGAACGGTTCAGAGACGAGATCGGGGATTGGCGTGTTTGTATTCACTCGCCGTTCGGGTCACGGGTTCACGCCCCTTGGGCCACCATCATTCGCACCCGACTCGATGCGCATTTTGCGCAGGATTTGGGTGATGGCTTTGGCGCAGAGGTGTTGTGGTCCGACGATGGCATCGTGGTGCGACTTCCCGAGGCTGCAGAGGACTTACCGCTAGAACTCTTACTGCCAGATCCAGACGAGGTGGAGTCCGAAGTGGTGGCTGCTCTGCCCGGTACAGCTGCATTCGCAGCAAGATTTAGAGAGGCGGCGGCGCGAGCACTCTTGCTACCGCGCCGTCGGCCCGGGCAACGTACGCCACTGTGGCAGCAGCGACAGCGGGCAGCAGACTTATTGTCCGTAGCCTCAAAATATCCAAGCTTTCCTATCCTGCTTGAGACAACTCGTGAGTGTTGCAATGACATCTTTGACCTGCCAGCGCTGCGACGGGTGATGACAGAGGTTCGGTCACGAAAGATTCGTGTGGTTGAGGTGCAAACCCCAGTTGCCTCTCCCTTTGCGCGCTCACTGCTGTTTGGTTGGATTGCTGTCTTTATGTACGAAGGTGATGCCCCCTTGGCCGAGCGCCGAGCGGCCGCGCTCTCTCTTGATCGCGAGCTACTTCGCGATCTACTCGGCGCCGAAGAACTTCGTTCACTGCTCGACGCTGAAGTTGTTGATCTTGTAGTGATGGAGTTGCAGCGACTCACTGAAGACAGGGCTGCTCGTGATGCAGATGAGCTTCACGATCTGATGCGTGTGCTCGGCCCACTGACCCAGATTGAGCTTGCAGCGCGCGTCGGGCCGGCCTCGGCTGCGACTTTGCAGCAGTGGATTGATGGCCTAGTGGCTTCCAAGCGAGCCATCAAAGTAAATATTGCAGCAGAGGAGCGTTACGCCGCTGCAGAGGATGCTGCTCGTCTGAGAGATGCACTGGGGGTTGCCATCCCTGTCGGCCTTCCGACTGCCTTTACTGACTCTGCCTCCGAAGAAAGTGGTGAGCGACCGCTCAGAGATCTCGTCGAGCGCTTTGCCCGCACCCATGGGCCGTTCACTCCGGCGCAACTAGCGGCCTGGTTAGGTGTCTCTACCGAGGTTGCAAGGCTGGCGTTGGTTGACCTTATGAGTACTCAACGGCTTTTGTCTGGTGAGTTCTTGCCTGGCGGGTCGGGAGTCGAGTTCTGCGATGCCGAGGTATTGCGCAGATTGAGACGTCGTTCGTTGGCAGCGTTGCGGAAAGAGGTTGAGCCAGTAGATGGAACTGCTTTGGCTCGTTTCTTGCCAAGGTGGCAGGGGATTGGATCAGGTCGATCCGGAATAGAAGGAGTTGCCGAAGCAATTGCGCTGCTTCAGGGAGCTGCCCTGCCGGGTTCGCTTCTAGAGGCTGACCTTTTATGTCAGCGTGTGCAGAACTACTCAGCAGCCGACCTTGACCAGCTCTGTGCTAGCGGCGAAGTTGTGTGGCTCGGTGCTGGCGCTGTTGGCGCTCATGACGGTCGAGTGCGCCTGATGTTTCGAGATCAAGTAGCGCTCCTAGTGGCCTCGCCGACGGCAGTCTTGCAAGGGCCGGAGACGGAATCAGCATTGAGCGAGCCACATCATGTGGTGTTAAGAGAACAGTTACGCGTCAACGGCGCATCATTTTGGGCAGATCTCATTGCGGCCGTTGCAGCTGCCAAATTGTCTTATGAAGAACAGACGGTTTTACAGGCGCTCTGGGACTTGGTCTGGGGGGGAGAGGTAACCAGCGATTCATTGGCTCCTCTCCGAGCGAAGGTACTCGGCGGTGCGAGTCGAGGGGGCTCCCGCCCATCCGCTAGCTCAGCCGCTAGCTCACTATCGGGCTCAGTATCCGGAGCGCGCTCGCGCCGAGTTCCTCGCAGCGGTACACGGCGCTCATCGCGAGTTTCTCGGCTTGGTCCTCCTGCAGGAGCGGGGCGATGGTCCCTCACTGCGCCACTGTTTCTGCCAGCCCCAAACCCCACCGAGTTTGTTACCAATCGAGCAGTGCAGTTACTTGAGCGATATGGGGTACTGACCAGAGAAATGGCCTTGGCCGAAGGTATAGAGGGCGGCTTTGCTGGGGTTTACCCGGTGCTGAAATTACTTGAGGAGCGAGGCCAAGTTCGGCGAGGGTATTTTGTGGATGGCCTTGGCGCTGCTCAGTTTGCACAATCGGGAGCAGTCGATCTACTTCGTTCAATGAGCTTGCTGTCGGGTGAGTCTGGTTCTGACAGCGGGGCTAGCTCAGAGACCGGACTCGGCTTAAACAGCCCAACAGACGCATGGGTACTTGCTGCTACCGACCTTGCACAGCCCTACGGCGCAGCTTTGCCATGGCCTGCTTCTTCGGGGAGACCCGCTCGCGCTATCGGTGCCTATGTAGTGCTCATGAATGGCCACGCATGCGCCTATCTTGAGCGTGGCGGCAAGCGTTTACTGACCTTTGAATCGGCTACGCAACACCCGGCATGGGTGCAGCTACTTGCAGCTTTTGTCAGCCCTGCAAGTAGCGGCGGTTCCACAAGTAGCAGCGCAAGAGTTCGCCGGCTGCGAATTGAGACCATTGATGGAGAGTCGGCCAGTACTTCTGTTTGGGCGGATGCTTTGCGGGGCGCTGGATTCACCGAGGGATATAAGGGGCTGAGCAAAGGGGCATAAACTCCAGCCACGCCTAGATCTATGACTGCGACGTTGGGAAAAACATGGCCACATCTCCGCTCAGATTTGAAGGAAAAGTTGTATTCATCACGGGGGCCGCTCGAGGCCAAGGGCGTTCCCATGCGGTGCGGTTTGCTCAGGAAGGCGCCAAAATAATCGGAGTGGACATTTGCTCAGACCTTCCTGAGTGCTACTACCCGCTAGCCACCGAGGCCGACCTTGCCCAGACCGTCAAGCTTGTTGAGTCCGCAGGCGGGACCATGCATGCAGAGGTAGGCGATGTTCGAGATCTGTCGCGGCTCAGAGAAGTGGTCAACGCTGGGCACGAACGGTTTGGCCGCCTTGATGTGATTGTGGCCAATGCCGGAACCTATTCGCCTAATCCAACTCAGTTTCTTACCTCGGAGCAATGGGATGAAACCATTGGAATCAACCTGACCGGCGTATTCAATACAGTTCGCGCTGGCATGAAAAAGATCATTCAGCAGAATGAGGGTGGAGCGATTGTGATGACTTCATCTACTGCAGGGCTCAAAGGATTTTATGGCTGCCCTGCTTACAACGCTGCCAAACATGGAGTGGTTGGGTTCATGAGATCGCTTGCGCTTGAGCTAGCTCCCAATCAGATTCGGGTCAACACGATTCATCCAACTTCGGTAGCGACCCCAATGATTCAGAACGATCTTTTTCCAAAGCTTGTGCGAATGGATGTAGAGAATCCCACTATTGCCGATGCAGCAGAGTTTCTTCGGCCGCAGCAACCCATGAATATTCCGTGGGTAGAACCTGATGATATTTCTGATGCACTTCTCTGGCTCTGTTCCAATGAGGCTCGCTATGTCACAGGCGTGACCTTGCCGATAGATGCCGGCGCGCTGCTGAAGTAGTAGTGGCAGATATGAGTCGCTAGCCGTCAGCGCTAGGGTGACCAGAGCATATTTCGTCCTTCTGTACCTGAACCGAAAAGAGTTACTTGATGACTGTTAGTCAACTCACCACCGACCAGATGAAGGCAACCGTGGTTGCTTATGCTGCCGCTCACACTGCAGGCGATATAGATGCCATTGCGGCAATCTTTGCTGAGGACGCAGTGGTTGCCGATCCAGTCGATCAACCTGCATTTGTTGGGCGAGAGGCTGTTCGTGAGTTCTTTGCTGGGACACATGAGTTTGCAGAGTCGCTTGAGCTGGTAGTGACCGGACCAATCCGTGCGGTTGATCACTTTGCCGCAGCGCCTCTTCGAGCAATTACTTCAGTTGGTGGAGCGAAGTTTGCAGTCGACATCATTGATGTATTTACCTTCAACGACGAAGGGTTTGTGACCGACATGAAGGCCTATTGGACTGCTAGCGACATTTCGGCGATCGACTGAACAGAACCGTGTCTGGGCTTGTCATTAGTTTGTTGCTCATCTCTGTTGGAGCAAGTGAAATCTGGTTGTGTTGGCTAGGTTCTCAGCGCCGATTACGCCCAAATTCGCTCATCGGGATTCGACTTGGCGCAATCAAAGCTTCGGATGAATCTTGGTATGTCGCCCACGAGTCCGCAGCCGGGATCTTTGGTGTTGGCGGCGGAATTGCTGCAGCTTGTGGGGCAGCGGTACTGCTGACCGGTCTTGACTTAGTGGGTACCGTAGTTGCGGTAATTGGCGCCATAGCAGTGCTTGTTGCAACCAGTGTGGCCGTCATTGTGGCCCTGCGATCTGTGAAAGACATGCCCGATCGGTAAAGGACATGCCCGAACTGGCCGCTAACTCAGCAGTTCATGTGCAGTGCTTCATGCCCTTCCAAGGATGCGATCCACCGAGATCTCGAGTGCAACACGGTCGTTTCGTTCGCCCGGCTCTTGGTAGCGAGAGCTATAGCCCTCAACTGCGGCTGCGACCCGTGTGGGGTCCTGAGTTGCAACGATTATTCCTTCAAGGGAGAGCCATCGGCCCCCATCAACCTGGCTCACTACTGCTCGGCCGCCGCGTTCTGCATTGCGAACCTTGACCGACCCGGGAAAGGTAATTATTCGGACGAGTCGTGCATCAACGTCATAAGAGAACCCAACGGGCACGACATGAGGTGAACCGTCCCCGCGCAAAGTGGTAAGCGTTGCAAGGTGCCTCTCTTGAAGAAATTCTCGTGTGCTAGCGGGAAGGTTTCCTGGATCAACAGACATTGCGGGTGAACTCCTTGTAGTGGGCAGCTACACCGATGACACTGCTTTGAGTACATCAAGGCGAGAGGCCCGCCATGCTGGTGCAAGGGCAGCAAGTACGCCAGCTAGTGCAGCAACGATCGTGATGATGACTAGCTGCCCGGTTGGCAACGTGTACTTGAAGAGTCCTGGCGAATCAGCAGATATGACCACGGACAGAGCAAACGAAAAGATGATGCCGATCACTAGGCCAATCACGGTGCCCAAAACGGCAATGATCATGGATTCTCCGATGACAGTGCGGCGAAGTTGTTTGCGAGACATTCCAACGGCACGCAGTAAACCCAGCTCACGAGTTCGTTCTAGAACCGACAATGACAATGTGTTTGCTATGCCAATCAACGCAATGATGACCGCTAGGCCTAAGAGGCCGTAGACAACCGCCAAGAAAGTATCAAAGGGTGCTGTCTGGGCGTCAGCGAACTCGCCAAGGTCCTGTACCGAAATCGCTGGAGAATCAGCAACGATGGCATCAAGTTGAGTCCGCACTTGAGCGAGATCTGCGCCAGGCTCAGCTTTGACGTACACCACAAAGTCAGTATTAAAAAGGGCAAGAACATTGGCCTCAAAAGTTTCGAGAGGGAGTAGATAACTTCCTCCACCCGAACCTTGATCAAAGGTCAAAGCCAGTTCAAGCTCTTGAACTCCGGTTCTAGCAAAGTACATGGGCACTTTGTCTCCCAGCTTCCAACCGTGCTTATCTGCCTCTTTCAATTCGGCGCCAAAAGTTCCGGGAAGCATGTCTTTGGGCGAACCTTGCAGAGTGCCAACATCGTTGACCTTGAAATACGTCTGTGGCTCAATGCCAAGAACAAAGGTGTCTTCACCGGGCGGGGCAGCATCAGGGGCACCAAATGGGTTTGCTTGGGCCGGGCCGCTCTTGGTGGCTGCCTGCTTCTGTGAGTACTCATCCGTCAGTCGCAATGGGGCGAAGCGCACTGGGCTAGCGAGTTGAACCCCAGGTACCTGCCGCGCCTGCACAACAGCAGTGGTCGGAATACCAGTGCCGATTGAAAAAGTGCTGGAGTTGATGACAAAGTCGGCAGAGATGGTCGAGTTAACGGTGGACTCAACGCTTGCCTTGATAGAACTCGCCATGACAGCAATCAAGGTGACCAGTGTGACGCCAATGGTCAGAGCCGCAGCTGTGGCGGCAGTTCTTCTTGGGTTACGCGCTGCGTTTTCACCGGCGAGTCGAGGAGTGATTGCTGAGCCGCGAGTAAATGGCCATATCAGAAAGCGACTAAACGGGGCAGCAATCAAAGGTCCGAGGACGACAGCAACAGAGACTAAGAACAGGACTGCACCACAGCCAAACAGAACCAGCGGATTTGGTCCCGCATCGGCAAGCCCTAATGCCAGCAAAGCGATACCGCCGAGCAGAAACAGTGTTCCCCAAATGACTCGGGCTCGAGACACACTCGAGCGATCAACAGAGATGTCTGTCAACGCAGCAATCGGTGGCACTTTGGTTGACCGCCAGGCGGGAACAAGACCTGAAAGAACCGTGACCCCCACACCGACGATAAACGCAGTGGCAACTGCACCGGCGCTCAGAGTTGGAATGCCGGGTTGCACAGTAAAGAAGGTTCCGACAAGGGTTTTCAATACCGAGGCAAGTAACACGCCGCCGATCAGACCGAGAACAGATGCCACAAGCCCAACCAGAACGGCCTCTAAAACTATTGCGAGCAGCACTTGTTTCCGCTTTGCACCAATAGCCCGAAGCAAGGCAGTTTCTTTGGTTCGTTGCGCCACCAAAATCGAAAAGGTGTTGTAGATAATGAAACAAGCAACAAAGAGTGCAACATAACCAAATACTGAAACAAAGGTGGTCAAAATGTCGACAAATTGCGAGACCGATTTCTGATTTTCTCTAGTGAACTTCTCGCCAGTGACTATCTGCTCATCGGGTAGCGCTGCTGCTAGACCGTTTGCAAGAGTCGCTTGGCTAGTTCCCTCCTCGGCAGCTACAGCGATATAAGAGAATTCCTCTGGAAGTTTTCCAAGGCGTTGAGCAGTGGGTGTTGTGAAATGCAACATCTTGGCGCCGCCAGCTAGATCGCCGTTTTCGCCAAGACCCATGAGTCCGACCAGACTGAATTTCTCGCTACCAGTCTGTGCAGAGATCGTTACTTGATCACCGAGTTTGTATCCCGCATCTTTTGCTGAGCTGAAATCCAGAACTATTTCATCAAGTGCTGCAGGCTGACGCCCCTCGATGAGCTTGCCGACTTGCAGTTGGGGGTCCTCCAGCCAGTTATAAACAATGGTGGGCGGACCAAAATTTGAGCCAACGATTTTGCCGTTGGTTCCCACAAGCTGGGCTGAGGTTGTTTCAACGACTCCTAGGGCATTGCGGACTCCGCTGACTTGATCAACCTCGTTGGCTAGAGATTCGGGAACCGGTGAGCGCAGCTTTTGACCAAAGCCCAGATCTTGTTCGTCGGGTGAGCGAACCACCGCATCGAAGCCCACGTAGGCAGTGCCAACTAACGATTCAATGGAGTTCTTGAGTACACCAGACAGCACCTGAGTGCCGGTCAAAAAGGCAATACCCAAGATGATGGCTAATCCTGTAGTCACCAAGCGACGCTTGCGCGCCAGAATGTCCTTGAGTGCGACCTTGAACATAGAAGTTCAGTCTCCGAGTTGTTTCATCAGATCAAGAACACGATCTGCAGTTGGCTCAATCATCTCATCGCGAATCTTGCCATCTGCCAGAAAGATCACCCTGTCTGAATGGGCAGCAGCGCTCGGATCATGTGTCACCATCACAATCGTTTGGCCCAAGTCCGCTACGGCGTGACTCATAAAGTCAAGTAAGTCTGTCCCGGCGCGTGAGTCCAAGTTTCCGGTTGGTTCATCGGCAAACACGATCTGCGGTTGACTCGCAAGTGCTCGAGCTACTGCCACACGTTGCTGTTGGCCACCAGAGAGTTCGCTGGGTCGGTGCTCAAGGCGCGGTCGCATTCCCAAGGTGTCGATCACCGTGTCCATCCACTCCTTATTTGGCTTGCGGCCCGCAAGGTCCATCGGAAGCGTGATGTTCTCGAGTGCAGACAGGGTGGGAATCAGGTTAAACGCTTGGAATACAAAGCCGATTTTGTCTCTGCGCAGCTCAGTGAGTTGGCTTTCGCTCAGCTCATCTAGATAGGTATCACCAATAAATACCCGACCACTACTCAGGCGGTCAAGGCCCGCAAGGCAATGCATCAGCGTGGACTTTCCCGAGCCGGATGGGCCCATGATGGCAGTGAAACGGCTCGTTTCGAAACTTACCGTGACCTCGTCTAGGGCGCGTATTTCGGTATCGCCTTCCCCGTAGATCTTGCTGGCCTCAATTGATCCTGCTGCTGCAGTGTCAGTCTGTGTTGAACTCATGCGAGTAGCCCTTCGGGAACTTGAGGGTAGATGGGGAGGGTAGATGGGGAGGGTAGATAGGGCCGTGAACAGCGCTGCTAGAACCAGACTCCCTCAAGACTAGTTGGCGGGAGCCAGAACTTGTCTCAGCCAACGGGGGGCTGTGCTCGGTTCTGAGGCTGTGCTCGTTCTGAGGCTGTGCTCGTTCTTAGGCGGCGCTGTCTGCCTCAGCGAATACCTGCGGCGTTGTCAGTAAGGAACCTTCCTGAGAAAGTACAGGAACGCTTGCCTCTGCTGAAGACTCTGGGCTCGGCTGCCAGATCCGATGAGACACCGGGGCAACCCAGGATGCAACCCACCGAAGCCAATGCTTCGATACCCGAGGCGAGGCCTGACGTGCGAGATTAAACATCGACCGGGCTTGGGCTTGCTGCCGAAGCCTGGCCGCAGCGATTCCGCCGATAGTTGCATATCGCGCGAGCAGTAAACCGTCTGGGATGGGAGTTCTTGCCATGGCATCTAGGGCCTGCAGAGCCCAACTCAGCCGAAGAGCGTCGCCATCTGCGCATGGCTCCTCGGGTGCTTCGTTCCAGCGCACCAACGGTTCAGGAGTATGACCAATAATTTCGCCATCGGTGACTACTGATACTGCAAGTCGTCTACCAATCTCGAGCAAGGTCAACGCCGGTGGAGCTGCAAGTTTGGCTTGGTTCGCAAGATCGAATGTGCTGGGATTGATCCATCGCAACGAAGCGGGTGCTGCGTTGTCGGCGCTCAGGTTTCCGACTCCAGCGGATTGCACTGTAGAGACCAGCAGGTGAGAGGAATTTGGCTCGGCTAGCGAGGTAAACGCGCCTACTTGCTCGAGTCTTTTGCGGCTCGCTGCGAAAGTCCCTGATCGGAAGCAAGCCTTATAGCCATGATCTATTGGATGATGCCACCTACTTGATGGATCAGCGGTCTGGGGCTCAAGAAGCACGGGGCGAAACGTGCTTTGTGTGCCATCTCGATAAAACTGCTCGCCGCCGCAACTCACGAGTTGCGCGTCGGTTGAGTCAATCAGGCGGCCTAGCCGAGCTAGCCAGGCTGGCGCTACTTCATCGTCGGCTTCTAAGAACAAGATCCACGATCCTGATGAGTGCTGCATGCCAGCGACGCGCGCCGCATCAAGCCCACGCTGTTCTTGTCGCAGAATACGAACGCGCTGATCAGAGACAGCACGAGCTGCAGCAACGCTGTCATCAGTTGATCCATCATCAACCAGAATGAGCTCAAACTCTGCGAATGTTTGCGACACGACGCTTGCGATGGCGCGGCCGACTACATCGGCTCGGTTTTGCACAGGAATCACCACACTGAAGCGGGGATGCACCCCTTTATTCTCGGTCAGATGGCCAAGAAAAGCGCGGATACTTGGGCCCATGAACTGTTGCAGTTGGACTGAGTTAGCTACGGGATTGCATTCGGTAAATGCTCAGGTTCTGATCAGCCGCCAATTCGGTCAGTTTGAGCCGAGTTTGTAGCTCTTCGAGCGTCCACAGGTGTCCATAAACCGGCGGCTCGTCAATCCAGATTAAGCAGGATTCAGTGGTGTCAAGCGTGGCGGTAATTTCTTCTAGATCGGGAATTTCTTCACTTGATTCCAAAGCCCGCTGTTGCGGGCTCCATTGTGATTCGTAGGCGGGGTACAGACCGTTTGGCAGGTTCGAGTACAGCTTGCAGTTGGCAGGGATTTCTTGAAGTACCGGGTTCGAACGAATCTGCTGAAACAGGTCGGATTCGTAGTTGCCAATGAAGTAGGGGTGACCTGCTGCGAATGCAATCATGGCAACGCACCCCGCCG
>JBBDMQ010000399.1:0-1931 GCA_040878245.1 Microthrixaceae bacterium | reverse complement strand
GGTCAGACAATGCTGACCGAAGTGCAAGACGCTTCATTTTCTTTGGAGTTTTCTGGTCGTACTTTCTCGGCTTGGGGCCAAGTGCCACGCCACCTCCGCGCCATTGCGGGGCACGAATAGAACCAGCACGGGCACGACCAGTGCCCTTTTGCTTAAAGGGCTTGGCACCGCCGCCAGAAACTTCGGAGCGTGTCTTCGTGGACTGAGTTCCCGAGCGCTTCGCCGCAAGCTGTCCGACGACAACTTGATGCATTACAGAAACGTTTGGCTCGATCCCAAAGATCTCATCTGCGAGTGCAACTTGCCCTTCGTCTGCGCCGGTGCGAGAACGTAGTGTCACGGTAGGCATCAGGAAGCACCTCCTTGAGCTTTGACATGTCCTTTAACTGCATTGCGAATCAGGACTAGGCCGCCACGAGGTCCCGGAACAGAACCTCTGACCAACACAACTTGTTGTTCGTTGTCTGCTCGAACGACCTCGAGGTTGAGCGTGGTGACTTTGTCGGTTCCCATGCGTCCCGCCATCCGAACGCCCTTGAACACGCGAGCTGGAGTTGCACATTGCCCAATTGCGCCAGGCTTGCGGTGCACCCGGTGTGCACCGTGAGATGCGGGCATACCCTTGAAACCGTGACGCTTCATGACGCCGGCGAATCCCTTACCCTTACTCGTGGCGGTGACATCGATAAGTTCACCCGCCTCAAATAATTCAGCGCTGAGTTCCTGCCCAACCTGGTACTCAGAGGTGTCCTCGATGCGGAGTTCAACAAGTCTGACTCCAGGCTCGACTCCTGCCGCTGCGAACTGTCCGGCCTTGGGCTTAGTGAGCTTGCGAGCATCCCGATGCCCATAAGTCACCTGCAAGGCGCTGTATCCGTCACGTTCTTGGGTGCGCAGTTGCACCACACGCGCTGGCGACACGCGCAGCACAGTGACGGGCACGACGTTGTTGTCGGCGTCCCAGATCTGGGTCATGCCCAGCTTCTCTCCTACGATTGCTTTCTTCGCCATGGTGGCTTCGTCCTTTGGCGTGGTCAATCGGCTTCTTACTTCAAGAGTTCAAGAACCCCTTCGGACAGTTGCCGCTCACGCAAGCGCTCCGCACAGGAAACCCTGGCGGAGCGATGTTTCGGTTGTGCCGTGCGGTTCCTGCTCCAAGAAAATTGGGTCAGGCCTACTCGGACGTCGATTGATGTGGGCCCTTTTTGCTCCTTGCTTCTGCGAACTGCTCAGAAGAACTAGGAACGTCCAAGGGAGTGAATCATATGAACAGATGACTGCTCATGACGACTGGTAGAACTTAGCAGTGACCAATCGCTGATCCAAATCCAGTTGGACACTTCTGTGCAACTAGCTTCCTGCCACTGCATGAATGCTAGGCGTCTTGAATTTTGATCTCGATGTCTACGCCTGCTGGAAGGTCAAGGCGCTGAAGCGAATCCACTGTCTTAGGGCTGGGTTCAATGATGTCGATGAGGCGCTTATGAATACGCATCTCGAAATGCTCACGAGAGTCCTTGTCCTTATGAGGGGAACGAATCACGGTAAATCGATGCTTCTCGGTAGGAAGAGGCACGGGACCACGAATCTGTGCACCCGTTCGGGTCACCGTCTCTACGATTTTCTGTGTGGACTGATCAATGACCTCGTGGTCGTATGCCTTCAGACGGATACGGATTTTTTGTTCAACTGCCACTTCGACTCGCTTCTTCATGAGCGGCCCATATGGGCCGGGAGGTCATCAACTGTCAAGGAACGTCTCGGTAACCCGAGCGGATAGGACTGTAGCGGGCTTTACATGCACTTGCCAGATGACTTGAGTAAGCCACACTCGCTAGAAATCGCCCAAGCCCATAATGCAGTGGCCGAGACAAACAGAATGGGGCGCCCTACTGGGCGCCCCATCTAGTAACTCCTAGTAATTCGATGCA
>JBBDMQ010000398.1:0-1935 GCA_040878245.1 Microthrixaceae bacterium | reverse complement strand
GGGCAAACAACTCGCCCTCTGGATACACCCTTTGGTAGCGCAACTCTGATCGCTCCACCACTGAGGTGGCGGCAATCTCTCCTTCGGAGGTCACGATATCTCCGCGTGGTATATTAAAGTCACGAAGCTGTGTGCGCGTGTTTTCTGGGCGATCGTTATATGCGCCTGCCTGCAGCACTTGGATCTGATTGAGCTTGATAAAGGCCGCTAGGTAGCAAAGCATAATCACCACGCCCAAAATTTTGATCTGTCGAGTCATCGGGCAACCACCGGCTCGGGTGCTCTGCGCGCTGTTTGGTCAGAGATGCGCACCAGAAGTGCCAACAAGATGTAGTTCGACACAATCGAAGATCCGCCGTAGGAGACGAACGGCAGCGTGACTCCAGTGAGCGGCAGCAACCGGATCACGCCTGCAACGATGATGAAAGCCTGAAACGCAATCAGGGTGGTCAGGCCCACGGCTAACAAAGAGCTGAACGGGTCCGAGGAACGTTGCGCAACTCGGAGCCCACTTCCCGCAAGAAGCAAAAATGCGCACAGCAAAGCTGTGGCACCAAGCAGACCGAGTTCCTCTCCGATTACTGCGAAGATGAAGTCCGATTCATCGGCGGGAATGCGGCCCGTTATTCCCAGCCCTGGCCCCGTTCCCGTGGTGCCTCCCCAAGCCAATGCATAGGCGCCTTGAATGACCTGAAACCCCTTTCCAGAGGGGTCAGACCAGGGGTTCAGCCAGATGGTGACTCGGGTTTGCACATGAGAGAACATCCGCCAAGCTGCGTAGGAACTCGCAGAAAACAGCGCCACTCCTACTGCCAAATAGCTGCCTCTTCCCGTTGCCACCCAGAGCATCACAAGAAACAAGACAAAGAACAGCAGCGCCGATCCCAAGTCCTTTTCAAACACCATCACAACTAGAGAGAAGGCAACTGCCAGCAGAATCGGCGCAAAGTATTTTGGGTCGGGGGTATTTATTCTGCCGATCCGAAAAGTTGCGACACCGAGTAGTTCACGGCGGTCCACTAAGTAGCCGGCAAAGAAAATGGCGAGGGCAATCTTTGCCATCTCACCGGGCTGAAATCCTATGGGCCCAAGCGACACCCAAATGCGAGACCCGTTGATGCTTCTACCAACCCCAGGCAGAAGCGGCATAATCAGCAATAGCACCCCAATCAAGCCAAAGGTGTAGCGGTAACGCTGCAAAAATCGAACGTCACGAACCACCACCAGAGTGGCGATGTAGCCAAAGACCCCAACTGCTGTCCATAAGGCCTGTAGGCCCGCAAGGTCGCCGTCGAGCCGTGCAATAAAGACATAACCCAGGCCGTTGAGTAGCGCTGCAAGAGGTAGAAAAAGTGGATCGGCCGCTGGAGCAAAACGACGATTCGCTAGATGCGCAAGAATCAGTAGCCCAACAATGACTCCTAGAAACGGAACAATGTCTGCCGGAAGCGAGGCGCTCTTACCCAGGCTTGCCAGTGCATAGGTTCCGCAGATCACCATGAGGGCAAGAATCAGCAGCCCAAGCTCGGTGGTTCGGCTACGGCGCCCCAAAGCTTTGGCCACTGCGAGCTGATGTGTAGCGCTATCGGTAATCGTCACGCTGCGGGTGCTGGTGGCGCAAGGGCGGGATCAACGGGTGGAACGAGTGCGGGGTCAACGGGTGGAGGCTGAGTGGTGGTGGTGGTCGTTGTAGTCGTGGTCGTCGTAGTCGTGGTGGTAGTGGTCGTGGTCATGGCTCGGAGATTCTCCACGCTTTCCTGAGCGGCCTTTTCACTGCCGAACTCCACTCCCTTGCGCAATCTGGCCTGCTGAGTTTCTGGCAACAGCGACACCTGCACGTTGGTGGACTCTTTGACAACTGGATCAATCCACAAGAACTTTGTTGAGCGGCCTTGGAACACCACCACAACTTCTTCATTAGTAGTGGATTTTTGG
>JBBDMQ010000397.1:0-10579 GCA_040878245.1 Microthrixaceae bacterium | reverse complement strand
CCTGATAGGTGCCAGAGTTAACCACGGCAGGCGCAGAACAAGTGAGGTCCCACTGACCAGTTTGCGCAGTGCCAGAGACCAATGTCGCAGTTGTTGAACAGAATCCGGCGGGCGCGCCGTTACGACGAACAGCGAAAGCAACGCTTGTAACTCCAACTGCGTCAGTCACTAGCGCCGAAATGGTAAAGCTCGACCCGGGCGCAACTGATGCTGGCAACACGTCAACAGACAACACAGTTGGCTTGACCGTATCGCCAGTTCCACCGCCCATTCCACCGCCGGGGGTTGCTGGCGCACAAGCTGCTGCAAGGCCAACTACCGCGCATAACGCCAAACCAACACGAACTGACCGGCCCTTGGTTAATGAACTCATTGGATTCCCCCGTTACCCCAGACACCCGCATCCGAGCGCATACAGACACTATTACGCAGATCACAGCCCGCCTTCAAGCAAAACTACCCAAACAGGCTTAAATTGCAGGCCGCAACTGCCTGCCAATCTCACTGTCACACCCCCTCGGCACACTATGTCTGTTAAGTGATTAGCTCTGCTGAATCAGTTCTTCTGTTTATTCAGTTTTTCTACTCAGCAGAAGCGGTGCTGTTCCGGAGAGGGTCAGTGCCGTGGCTTCTCACTTGACATGCGCTTCGGCGCTGCCGAGTCCGGCGGTTTCGCCCCATTTCGTCGGACTCGGCTTAACCACAAGTTGGCTGGGCGATACCGGTGACCTCTGCGATAGCGGTGATTTCGGCGCCCTCAGGCTGAGCGGTGCAGGATCTGCTCAAGCGGCTTGGTGGGCACGTGAATCCAACCTTCAATATTTGCTAATCGTTGCTCCTCGACAGATGCCGGGCAGTAGGTGCCATTGTTCTGCGCCGCTATTGCAATAAGTGCCGAGATCAGCGCATCAAGAGTGTGATCAGACTCAACGCACGCATCCTGAACTGTCGAAGTATCTAGCCAAGAATCCGTGGCAGTAGCGATTGCAGAAACAATGTCACTTCGGGCCAAACGTGCCGGGTCAGTGAGAGCTTTCGTGCCACCTTTGTATCCCGTGCGTGACATACCCCAGACTCGTAGCGCTGCAGCGGGGTATACCTCGAGCAGTCGGCCGCTGCCGTCGCGCAGGGCGGCACTCCCCCAGATCCTCGCCCACTCTCTTTGCAACAGCGCGCACCTCATGGCCACGGACCCCAAGCGGTCAGCAGAGGCAGACATGGGTTGACCCCAGCCCTGCTCTCGCACACGATCATCGCTGCGCCTATGCGTCAGGGGTCGTCGATCCACTGTCCCCGGCCAGGGCTGCCCTGTTTGATGAGCCATAACCGCGTTCACAAATGGTTCTGGCCAGCCCAACGGAGCATCCACCCCAATAACATCAACCTGGCTGCCAAGATCAACGAGCAATTCATCGGTTGCTTCACCACCCGGAATTTCGGCAGTCCAACGAGCAGCCTGTGGCGAGTTGCCGCGCAGCAGGACCAGCCCTGTTGACTTTGGTTGAGCTGCCAAATCAATTCCGAGTACTTGCATAGCTGCTGAACCTACCCGCCGCCACAGGTTCAGTGCTTGCAGTGACACGCTTGACGGTGGCGCATCCAGTACTGGGCTCACTACTCTACGAATATGTCGCAAGCCCCTTCGGTATTTTCACAAATCGACTCCTCGGAGTGGATTGCGTCAAACAAGTTTGGGTTTGCCATTTTCGATAACTACCCGGTCACTCAGGGGCATGTTCTGATTATTTCTCATCGTGAGATTCCAACTTGGTTCGATGCCACGGCAAGCGAACAAGCCGGGCTTTTGGAACTGACTCAACAGGTCAAACTGCTACTAGATGCCCAATTTTCACCCGATGGCTACAACCTTGGAATCAACGCTGGCGCAGCCGCTGGACAAACCATTAGCCACCTACACATTCATCTGATTCCTCGACGAACAGGAGACGTTGCCGACCCGAGGGGTGGGGTTCGCTATGTGATCCCTGAACGGGGGAACTATCTCACGTAGGCGGGCAGCGAACAACCCAAGCCGAAGAGCAAGTCTTGAACACTGGCCACGCTAAAAATCTGGCCGTTTGGTATAACTGAGGCAGCCTGAACTCTGTGGCTAAGCAGTCAGACTTCTGGGTCTTGCAGAGATTCGTTCAAAGCCTGAAGTTCGTTGCGGCGTTCGAGCCTGGGCCTTGAGGCGATGCGGTCAGTAAAGACTCCAAGCACTTCAAGGGTGTCTGCATCAAGGCGAAACACCGCCTCTTGCTCGAACTCCATAGCGATACTTCTCACTTGCTCGGTGTCAAGCCCCCATACCAAAAGGCCGCCTTCTACATAGTCGCCCTCATAGCTACGACCGTCTGAGCGAAGCACTGAGCCACCCTCGTAAATCAGGCGACCCGCAAGCTCTGAAGTTTGGAGTTGATTCCACTGATCACCCCTTCGGCGGCCAAATGGGTTCCATGCCGTGAGCGCATGCACTGCCCCTTCGAAAGGCCAGTCCACAACTGCATCAGGCCCTGAAAGGTCAACAAATTTACCTTGAGTCATCTCGGCCAAAACTGCAGTGCGGGTGTATTGCTGCCAGCGCGCCACTTCAATTGGTTTTGCGGCCACTCCGCCATGAACTGCAGCCAGCGTTGGTGAGATTTCGCTAGCAACAAACCGGACTCGCTCATATAAGGCCAATACTTCAGCAGCGTCCACCGTTTCGGCGACGAGGTCTCCAGCAACGAGTACGTCGCCGTCCTTCCACAGCAGTTTCACAAACCCATAGCCCGTGTTCAGATCATTCAGTTCAGCAAGGAGTTCGGGGGACTGCTCAATATCTTTTACCACCGTGGCAAAGATGCACAGCCGATTTGGGTCTCCGGCCAACTCCCGGGCAAAGACAGGAGCACCCAATACCGAAAGTTCATAATCGCCGCCTTCGTCAACGTTCAACACGTCGGGGCCAAAACACTCCTCAAGTACCGGGGCGACGTAATTCACCTGAAGTGAATCCAAGGCCAGTTCACAACCACGGGCAAGCACATAGATGGTCAAGGAGCCTTGCTGTAAGCGAATCGGTGGTTCGTCCCCCTCGTAAGAATCCTGAGGAATAGACACCGATAACTCGCCGGTTTCGAAGGCCCCAAGAGTTTCATGAAGCCTGACAGGGCTGCAGAACATACTGGCTGTTCCAGTAGTAGTGGCTTGAAGGCTGTGCAGGTTTTCGCCGAGACCTGGCCACAACACGTTGGAGGTGAGGGAGTCGGCAGTCACGGTGAGTTCACATGGCGGTACGTCCCTATCTTCGTCAAGGAACGGACCTTGTGGGGCATTTTTGATCAGGTTTGAGAAGTAATAAAAACCCTCGGCCTCTACCACTGCGGTAGCACTAGCGGCTTGGTCATACTGCTCTGTGATCACACCGAGAGCGGGGTATCGAAGGTTGCGCTGAGGGAGCGAAAAGCTGCCGCCAGCGCCTCGGATAGAGATTTGGTTGCCTTGTGTACTCTCACTCACACATATCTTGGCCAGCCCTGTTCCTCCGGCAGCCAACCACCAAGATGCAAGGATTCTTGGCGAGATGGTCCAGAGATAGTCGGTATCTGAAGCACCTACATCGAGTCGCGCCACTACTCGACCATCAGTAGACCACCAGGTCCGAACTGAATCGCTTGACCGCAGCAGGAGCTGCCCCGAACCAAATCGCTCATCTTCGGCGCAGAACGGCAAAATTCTTTGGGAAACCGCCTGCCACTCGGCCTCATCAATCTCGCATTCAAACTCGTGTTCGCTCATCCCGCTCCCTATGTAGCTTTCACTGTCTATTTTGGCGCAAAGCGAGGTATCGAGAAGGGGTGAGTTTCGAGATTATTTTTTAGGCGACAGCTGCACGGAACTCGGTAAATATGTTTCCCGGAAGGGGCCTGTCGAGCTGCCAGATAATTTGAAGCGGTCGCTCCGACTCATGCGAAACATATCTTGCTGTTCCAGCACAAAAATACGGCAAAGTTCGGCCGTTTCCATTGCGTTTTTCGGTTCGGATAAACAGCAGTATCTTGAGTCCCTGCTCGAGGTGGTTGATATAGCTTTGCCCTCGATCGCTCAGCAATGAAGTTGCCGCCTGCGACTCCCAATGGAAGAGACGATCACTAATTGCATAGTCCAAGTACCGAGTACTGGGCGAGTAGTCCTTCTCAGTTTTCTGCAAAGTAACGAACAATAAATAGGTAGAGGTAGCTGCATCGAAGTAGACGCCTTCGCGCGGCAGGTCTGGCTTAGTCACGCCACGAGCATTAAAGGCAGTCAATATTTCGGCCAAAGAGTACGTGGCGTGCACAAGTAAGGGGACGGGCTGCATGATGCTGATTGACTCGTGAAGGTGAACAATATTTTTCTCTTCAATGTCAAGCACCTGTAGTAGTTCTTTCCGTAATTCTTTGTGCCTCCAGAAATCTGCTGCGGCCTCATCCAAACTTGCGAACATTCCCTTCTGTGGATTCAGAACTGTGAGCAGGAGAGCCTCGAACTGTCGACGAGTTCGTTCCTCAAGGTCTGCTGTGAGCGGTGGAACCTTTCTGTCGAGCAAGCTGCGATACGAATCAATCCGATATTGATCATCAAGGTGGAGCAGCCTGCCTAGTCTTCTACTCACTGCTGGCTCACCTTCGGCGGGAAGTTTTTGGCTCAGCCCGGCCGCCCGACGCAACTCACTCCAAGAGTGTCCCCCTTGATAAACGTCCTCAAGCTCAAGGCCAGTCTCCGAAAGGAACGTTTCGAGAGAAACATCGCCGAGTTCACTCAATTCGCTTATTCGGCGCCTCCAAGAAGTCGGTAGGGCATTTTTTATGCTGTCCAACACGATTTTGCTGGCTATTGGGTCAAGCTGAACGCTGCATCCAGCAGGCAGGTACGGGAAGCCTTGGGCAATATCGGTCTGCAATTCACGTCTCGTCCTGCCGAGCATTCGGCTGTAGCGCAGGTCAAACCGAAACTCCTGGCGTTGCTGACCCACGAAGTCCAATACCGTCAACACATCCTTTCCGGGAGCTCGGCGCAGACCGCGGCCAAGTTGCTGCAGAAACACCGTTGCACTTTCAGTGGGCCGCAACATAAGGACCACATCAACGTTAGGGATATCGACACCTTCGTTAAACAAGTCCACTGCACAGATCACTTGCAAATTGCCCTGCTGCAGATCTTTCAGCGCCTGTTTACGAACCTCCTGCGGTGTTTCAGCAGATACAGCCTGAGCCTTCAGGCCGGCCTGCTTAAACTGCTGCGCCATGAACTCAGCGTGACGCACACTTACGCAGAATGCCAAGCTCCGCATTTCCTGCGGATTCCCAATCGTCTCTTGAACTGCTGTGATTACTTTGGCAGCCCACAAGTCATCTGCCGTGTACAGATTGGTCAGTTCATCAGAGTTGTAGCCTCTACCTCTTCCCCATTTGAACTGCCGCAGGTCTGTGTTGTCGTGGATCCCAAAATAGTGAAATGGGGAAAGTAATCCCTGCTCAAGCGCATCCCAAAGCCGAAGTTCAACAGCAACACGGTTGTCAAACCAGCGCATTACATCTAACCCGTCAGTACGTTCCGGAGTTGCTGTCAGTCCTAATAGATGGCGAGGTCGCAGATGATCCAAGAGCGCTGCGTAGCTCTGTGCGGCGGAATGGTGAAACTCATCAACTATTACTACGTCGAACTGAGTGGGATCGAGACTTTCATAGTCACTATTTCGAAGTGACTGAATCGATGCAAAGACATGCTCCCATCGAGCTGGGCGGTGCTTTCCTACCCACAATTCTCCAAAAGATCCATCTCTTAGAACATGTCGAAACGTGTTTTGGCTCTGCTCCAAAATCTCGGTTCGGTGGGCGACAAAGAGTAAGCGCGATCTGCTGAGTTGATCGCGTAGATGCCTATAGTCGAGGGCCGAGATAATTGTCTTGCCAGTTCCTGTTGCGGCCACCACCAAGTTATGAGGGTGTCCTTTTAGCCGCTCGACTTGAAGGGTTTCTAGGATCTGCCGCTGAAACGGATAGGGCTCAATATCGAATGGTGTAAGGACATCGTTCGGCGATGTCGCTACTGAAGTTGCTCGCTGAAACTGCTCTGCGTTGAACTCTTCGAAGTGCGGATCAGCCCAATAGGTTGCAAATGTCCTATCAAAGGCCGAAATCAATTCTGGATTGAGCCGTTGCGAGGCTCGAACATTCCATTCCAAACCAGTGACTTGCGCCGAGAAAGTCAGGTTGGAGGAACCAATATAAACAGTCGAAAATCCAGTTGGCCGATAAAACATCCATGCTTTTGCATGTAGCCGGGTTGTATTCGTGTCATAGGAAACCTTGACCTCGGCGCCAATCTCAACCAAGGCCTCCAATGCACGCAGTTCGGTGCTGCCTGTGTAGGTCGTGGTGATGACACGAAGTACGCGTCCGGCGTCAACATGGCGACGAAGTGCTGGCAGAAGATCACGAATCCCCGTCCATCGGATGAAGGCCAACACTAAATCGATGCGTTCCGCCGAATCGATTTCAGCCTTGATCTCACGACCAACGGTGGGCTGATCCCGCGAGTTGGTCATCAAAACGGTATCTCTCAGAGGTGTTATCGGATGCTCAATCAGAATCGGCTGCTGAGTCGGATCGAGGTGTTCAACCGCTATCAGCCGGTTAACTGGCTCGGTGATTCCACGACGATCGTCAAGCGCCACCGCTCGCGATTTTTGCTCACCCGGCGATTCATGCACGGCTTGCACTGCCGCCAGCACAGCCTGCGACAGGCGGACAGCAGTCTGAGCTCGATCTTTCGGTCCCACTGATGCCACGACCTCTTTGGCCCAACCGCCGATGAGCTCGCCAACCCTGTCGGGAAGTTCAGCAGGGTCAACCTGCTCAATGGTGGAACGGAGCCGGCCAGCACGGTCGGCATCAAGCTCTCGCAGGCTGTCGGCTAGCAGTCCATCAATCAGTCGGTCATACAGACCGGGTAGTAATTCAGTCATGGCATCTCCCTGCTACCAGGATGACTCACCCACCGGCCGGACTCAACCCGATAACGCAGTTGGCTCCTCAGCCCAGCCCAGCCCGCCAGCCGAGCCGCAGCCCAGCCCGCAAGCCCGAGCCCAGCCGTCTACCCCAGCCCCCAGCAATCTTTGGCGCCGGAAATCGACGCTTTCCGCAGATAATCGGCGCCTAAGTTGAAAGAGGGGCGGGTTCAGGCCGGCGCCTAAGTTGAAACAGGGGCGGGTTCTACTGCCCAGTTGAGGTTGTTGGCAGGGCCACGTGATGCAAGGCCTCGGTAATTTTCGCCGGGTTATCTTCTACAAAGTCACGGGCGAGCAGCCAGAACGGCGTGCCATGAGGCAGGTGCGCATAACAGGTTCGAGCTAAAGACAGAGATCGTGTTGGGCTGCTCTCCCAGTTCGACTCAGCCGCAAGTTGAGACAAGTCAACGCTGCTCTGAACAAATCGCTGCGACCAGTTCTCAACATGCTTCATAGCTGGCAGATAGTCACTCTTATGAGAGTTGCAGCTGTCAGCTAGCACCAGATTTTCCATTGCGTTGTTTGGCCACCGAGACCAAGGAACAAAGTGGTCGACTTGGGTACTAACCCCGAGTTGGCTGTTGCAATAGAAGCATCTTCCCCGCTGTAGGTCCATCAGTCCGGCACGCAAAGTTTTGGGGAACGCAGTTCGCTCAACCCCAAACAAATGGTCGTGAAGGCGTTGATCCTCGGTGGCGATCTGATTGAGTTGCGCCACCATTCGGGTCCAGTGCAGTTCAATCAACGGACGCAGCAACGGTGCAAGTCGCAACAGGTGATCGGCGGCACCCGGCTTGAACCGCAGCACTCCCCCACCTGGGGAATGCAATGCTTTCAGGCTTACCGATCCGGTCCAATCAAACTCATAGAGAAAGGGCCGATTTTCTTTTCCGACTGTTTGCAGTAGCCGTATGGGGTAGCGGGCAAACGCCTGCTCAATAACGTCAAGACATTGCTCATACTCAGAGGGAAGCCTGAGGGCAATACCGGCCACAGACTTTATGCCTGTGGACTCGGCAAGCAGATGCAGCCTGAGTACAGCCCTGAGCGCCACTGAGTTGCTCTGCGTGATCTGACGGAGCTGTTTGGGGTTCTCTGTGGCGCCCAAGTAGAGCCGCACTTGGGGCAGATACAGCTGTAGAACTTGCCGGGCAATATCTCGTGTGTGCAGCTGCGATGGGGCCCGCCCATTGCTATCGGCGCCCGCAGCGCAGCAGTCGATCAGTGCCATTAAGAGGGCCAACTTGTATGTCGCTATTCGTCTTCCTTCATCAATCACCCTGAGAAGTCGTTCGGCAAGGACCTCGGCTGAATCGTTCTGCACAACAACAACCTGCCATGTTCTGTCGCCACTTGCACTCACTGTCACACCCCACCTGCATACTGTCCTCATGGGAGGACAACTAATGACTAACAATTCAGGACAGGCAGTACTTGATTGGCTCAATTCTAGTAAGGGAAAGGACTGCGCCCGGACATTGCTCTATCGGTACCGTATAGGCAGAAGGATCAGTGCAGAAGACCTGATTGCCGAGGCTCAATTTAATGTCTGGAAACGGACGCTCTCAGCTGTTCCCTTCGAAGTGGACTCTGCACCTGCCTATGCCACGACAGTTCTAAAAAACATCGTTCTAGAGCTGAACAGCGGCCAACATGACATATCGATCGACGAGATTGACTACGAAACCGGCTTTGTTGACGCTGCATTTGACCAGATTATTGGTGAGAACTCCATGCGTAGTACTGGAACACTCGGGGTGAAGGTTATCGATGAGATTCGCGTCTTGATTGAGGAGGCGACTATCTCAAGGCCTTGGGTCACCTCGGGTGCGCTCAGCTATCTCACTATGTTCATGGAGCCAGAGTCCAAGCCAAGCCACACACCCTCTCCACAATCTGGTGCCACGCCCGATCAGGCCAGATCGTGGCCTGCACTCTGGCTATCGGGTGCTAAAAGCCTATTTTGTAAAGATCTAACTGCTGCGCAACTAAGAATGAGATCGCGTAAAAACTTGATAATTCGCGAGGCTGTCTCCGGAGCATTCGCCCGCTACCAATCAAAAGTTGAGGGTCAAAATGACTGAAGTGCTGAGTGAACCCCTCTATCCCTTCCCTGGAAGACCCGAAGTCGACGAGGATGGCATCGTCATTATTGGCAAACCAAGTGGCGCCGCTGGAATATCAACTCAGGAGTTTGAGGACGGCAGTATCTGGCAGGTTGATCACCTTCAACCCGAACGGTTTGTCTCGATACAAGTTCCAAAAGAAGGCACGGAGTCATCGCCGCTGTTGCTTACAGCATTCGGTTCTGATGCCACCAAGGCGATAGCCGAACATGCCTCAAACCTGAGTGCAGACCATTCGGAACTCAGCCAAGCTGCGAGGTTCGCAGATCCCTCCCCAGATTCCTTCGGTAGGGGGTCTAGAAGCTTCTCTGAGCAGAGTCTTCAGGCTGGGCGACTCATCCTGCTCTCAGATCTTGCTTATGACTCTTCTTTGCATCCCTTGGCTCAAATTACTGCCGGGCTGCAACTACTTGCCGAAATCCCGTTCAGCCCTGTCGTGCAGCTCTTCTCTCCGATCACGCAACGCATTTTGCAACGAACTGAGCTTCTTGCAGCCACTGTTGATACAGATGACCTTGAATTATTAGAGGTACCTTATTTGCTCTTTCTAGCTAAAGAGTCCGCTGTTGTGGCGCGCCTCAGCCCCACTACTGATTCACCGCTCGAGGCGCTTTCTCGGCAAAGCTCCGAACAATTGGGCGGAGTTAGACAACACCAGCACTTGCAGACCAAGCATATTCAAGTACTTGCGAATGAATCAGAGCATCAGATTCCAGGCTTGGAAGAGTCCAAGAGCGCATCGGCAAGCCAGGGTCAACCACACCTAGGACCGACCGAGGAGTTTATTGAACTTGTTTGGTCACACCCATCGGTCCTCACGGTGAAAACCACTCGACATGACAATGAAAGGTGGGTTCGCGTGCTTCGACGCGAAGGCCTAGTTCTGCTCGCAATGGCACCATTGCAACTTGATGGCCTACTCGATTCTGCTGAAGTAATACTTCCCATGGGCCTGACAGAAGAAGATATTCATGTGCAAATTGTTTTCACCAACCTGCTTCCAACGAGTAACCCCGGGAGTCTTGAACGTTGGAATAAAGCAGTTCATGCCGGCCGAACTGCTGCGCGAGCGACCCGTCTTGGTGACGAGAAATCAGCTCAGGGGCACTGGGAACAATGTGCAGACCTCTGGAAAGGTCTAGATAAATTCCGCGGCCTCGAAGCTAGTGAAATGGCATGGGATCGCTTTGACTTCGGGAGTCCGGCAGCTCTTTACTCAATGAAGCATCCATTGATTGTTGATCAAGTGGCCGGGCAGTTGCCGACTGAGTTGCAGTGAACTGCTTAAACAACGATGATCAGGCCCAAAAAGCCGAGCGGGACTTGAAGTTGGGCGCAGCACTGCTATCCGATGGTTTTGCGCAGGCTGCCATTGAGCATTTACAAAACGCTGCTCAAACACTTCTGCTGACCAACGGTG
>JBBDMQ010000396.1:0-1944 GCA_040878245.1 Microthrixaceae bacterium | reverse complement strand
CTCGAGGAGCGTCGAATCACTTTGGAGGTCACTGATGCAGCTACAGCCAAACTGGCCCATGACGGATATGACTCTGCTTATGGAGCTCGTCCGCTGAAGCGCCTTATTCAAAAGCAGGTGGGCGACCGTTTAGCTATGGCGATTCTTGATGGCTCGGTAGGCGAGGGATCACAGGTAACTCTTGATGTTGTAGACAGCAGCTTCGCACTGCTGTAACTGGGCTGCTCTTACTGGGCTGGTCTCCCGTGTTGCCGGTAAAGCTCGGCAATGCGCTCCCGAAAAACTGCTCGATCAAAGCGCTGCATGGCAAGCGCTCGATTGGCTTCAGAGATTTTGGAGCGCTGCTCGGGATCTGCAAGTAGCTCAGCTATTGCTTGGCTGAAGCCAGATGTGCTGGTCAGGGCTGTGCTTTTCTGGGCTGTGCTGTCTAGCGAGACAAGGCGGCCATGCACCCCATCCTCAATCATGTTTGAAATGGCTTGAATATCGCTAGCTACTATGGGCACTCCTGCTGCGAGGGCCTCAATCACCGTGAAGGGTTGCCCTTCGGTAAAGGTCGGGAACACATAGAGGTCCGCTTCGGACAAATGCTGGTAGACCTCGCTTCGTGGCAATGGTCCAGTCATTGTTTGACCTCGCCCTCGGGAACCGATGAGGCTCACCATCTCATCTTTGAGCGGGTCAAGGCCTGCACGATTATCTCCAATAATTCTTAACTCATAGGGGGCGATGCCCTCAGCATCGAGCTGATCGAGCGCATCAAGAAGAATCACGATTCCCTTGCGTTCCAAAATTTCACCAATAAAGAGAATGACAGCAGGGTCATGAACAGCGGAGCTCTGTGGCACTGTCTCGACCACCACCGAATTAGCAATGACCGGCAACGCCACAGTTGGCATGTATTGACGAATGTTTGGTTCTCCTGCAGCCGCAATCAAAATATTTGCAGCTACCAGCTTGTCCAAAACTGCAAAAGCCAAACGGTTGAGCCTGCTGATCTGGTAATCACCCGGGGGTTCCATATAGGGGGCTTGATTGTGGTTATGGAGCAGAACTCTGGCACCGCGCAACCTAGCTGCTAGCGCTATGAATACTTGCCTCCATGCCACAAGCCAAGGGTCTTGGACCGAGTGAGAGTGCACCACGGTGCCTGTGCGGGCCAGGCGAAAGGTGTTGATCGCATCGACTGCAGCGCGTTTGACGTTTGCTAGAGCCAACTTGCCGCGCTGGCTGTCATTTTGTGCAGTATTCAAAAACACCATCTCAAACTCGGCATTGAGTCCGGGGTCTTCAACAAGGTCTAGCGCAACGGTGGCAATACCACCCTTGAGTGGCGGTCCGTGAGCCACGACCACCACGCGAATCTGAGTCAGGGTCATTGCTCCGTTATGCCATTTCTTGGCAAAATTCTGCCCGGATTTCCGACCACGGTTGCCCCTGCGGGAACGTCCGTTACGACCACGGCCCCTGCTCCTATGACTGCGGACTCACCAATCAGATAGGGGCCCAAAATGATCGCACCTGCACCCACACTGACCGAATCGCCGAGTACTGGAGCGGCACTAAGTTCTTGCTCTCCCAAAGTGCCAATGGTGACTCCATGTCGCAAGGTGACATTGCAGCCAAGTTGCACATCCTTATGAAGCACCAAGCCGGTGCCGTGCCAGATACATAACCCTGGGCCAGCTTGCACACTCGGAGGAATTTCAATTCCAAGAATCCAGTCAACGAGCAGTCGATAGATCATGAGTACGGGAATCGACCAGATGGGTGCCCGTCCTGTTCCGCGCACGTGATGGGCAAGTCGGAACGCTGTAGTAACCACAATTCCTTTGGGATTTGAACTATTTGCAGCCCAGTCAGCGCGGATCAAAGGAAGAAGTGGTGAACTGCGCATCATTTGAAGGTAGCCGTTCATGGTGGGTTTTCGGCCACAATCGTGCA
>JBBDMQ010000395.1:0-1952 GCA_040878245.1 Microthrixaceae bacterium | reverse complement strand
GTTGCGTTGAGTCGTAGATCTGAAGCAATAGGTAGTGACTAACAATGCTGTGAGGCTCGACAAACCCGGGTGCTCGAAGGATGAACCCAACCACGGTGAGCGCCACCCAATATGCAGGGATGATCCGAAGCACCCGCCGCCTTGCGTAGGAGCCAATATCGCTGCTGGGCTGGCCCGCAAACCTTGCAGCAACGAATGGCCGATAGAGCAAGAACCCGGAAAGCACAAAGAAAACGGATACTCCAACGTCCATTCGAGCTAGGTACGGACCGAGTGTGGTTGAGCGGTTACTGAATCCGCTCAGAAGGCTTACGTGGGTAATTAAAACTCCGACGGCAGCTAATGCCCGACAGCCGTCAAGGGCGGGTAAGCGCATTTTGCTGCTTGATCCATTCGAAAGACCAACTTCAAGTTTTGCGCTTGTCCCTTGCGATCCGGAACTGTTCATCTCAGGGATCGTAGACGGGTTGTAAACTGCAATGCTTGACCCCGGAGGCCCTGTGACAACTCAGAAAATTGGCATTTTGGTAGTGGCGTATAACGCTGCCACCACTCTTGCTGCAGTGTTGGATCGCATACCTGAGGAGTTTCGGCAGTCAATAACTACCGTGATGGTTGGTGATGATCACAGCCAAGATCAAACCCATCTGGTGGCAGTGGGGTATCAACAACTCGACCCCGACTTACCCCTGCAAATCACGCGACATGAGCAAAATCTTGGCTATGGCGGAAATCAAAAGTGGGGGTATTCCGCAGCTATCGAACAAGATCTCGACGTCATTGTGCTGCTCCACGGTGATGGCCAGTACGCTCCTGAACTCTTGCCGCAGATGGTGGCTCCAATCCTGAATGATGAAGCCGATGCAGTATTCGGATCTCGCATGATGATGGAGGGAGGAGCAAGGCGCGGCGGTATGCCCTTATACAAGTTTGTTGGTAATCGAATACTGACCACAGTAGAGAACGCAGTGGCGGGAGTAGATCTGACCGAGTGGCATTCGGGATATCGGGCCTACTCAGTTGCAGCGCTTGCTCAGTTGCCGTTCGAACGCAACAGCGATGGATTCGACTTCGATACTCAAATTATCTTGCAACTCATTGAGTCCGGACAACGAATTGCAGAGATCCCAATTCCTACCTACTACGGCGAGGAAATCTCGCATGTCAATGGGATGAAGTACGCCAAGGACATAACCTCCGAAGTGTTTCGCTACCGTGCACACAAGATGGGTTTTGGAACAGGCGAACTTGCCTTTGCGAGCACTGCTTACGAACAAAAGCAAGGTGATGACTCGTCTCACCACATCCTCAAGACTTGGCTCTCAAGCCGAAAAAATGCGCAGATTCTTGATGTGGGCTGTTCTGATGGGTTTTTCGCAGCAGATATGCAGGCGATGGGACACCATGTGACAGGTGTGGACTTGCAGGCTCATGAAGGAGTGAAGGAGCGCGTCGATCAGTTTGTTCAGGCGGACTTAGATCAGGGTCTGCCGGCAGAACTCGAAGGCCCCTTCGACATTGTTCTTGCAGCAGATGTTTTGGAACACGTTCGGCGGCCAGATTTGCTTCTGCAGCAGATTCACAGCGTTTTAGCTCCAGGTGGTTCGGTGCTCGTGAGTGTGCCCAACTTTGGCCACTGGTACCCGCGACTCCGGGTGGCCTTAGGTCGCTTTGATTACGACCGGCGGGGCATATTGGATTCAGATCACGTGAGATTCTTCACGAAAAAGAGCTTTGAACGTTTAGCAACCTCGGCTGGTTTCACCATTGTTCGTCGAGACGCCACGGGCTTGCCGCTCGAAGTTGCTGAGCGAGGAGGCAGCGCTTGGGGGAGTGATAACAATCAAGGGAGTGATAACAATCGGGGGAGTGATGGCTCAAAACTCTCAAGCGTTCTCGCCCGGATTGATCGCGCTGCAGTTGCGACTCGACCGCAACTTTTCGGTTATCAG
>JBBDMQ010000394.1:0-1953 GCA_040878245.1 Microthrixaceae bacterium | reverse complement strand
CTTGTAATTATAGGTCTCCTGAACACAAAGAAAGCATCAGTTTCCGTCAAACAGGTAGATCGACTCATTTTTAATTGCCCTAGCCGCTAACGCGACGAAACCCCTGCCGAAACAGGGGCCTCGATGGCTCCGGGGGTGAGGCTCGAACTCACGACCCGCTGATTAACAGTCAGCTGCTCTGCCAGCTGAGCTACCCCGGAAGGGTGCCGTTGAGAACATTTGAAATCAACAACAGTGGAACTTTAGCAGTCTCCCATCGCATCTCGGCATCTACGCAATGGAGTTCGACAGCTCAGTCAGAACGCAGGTAATCCTCAAGTTGCTGCTTGCGCTGCGGGTGACGCAACTTTGCAAGTGTCTTTGCCTCAATCTGCCTGATTCGCTCACGGGTAACCCCGAATCGCTTTCCCACCTCTTCAAGTGTTTGCGGCTGACCACCATCAAGACCAAAGCGCAGGCGCACTACCTCTTTCTCTCGATCCGACAGCTCGTCGAGTGCTGTCATGATCTGCTCAGAAAGTGAGTTGGCTGTGACTACATCGGCGGGTACTGCGGCACCCTTGTCTTCAATAAAATCAGCCATCTGGCTTCCGTCATCATCGCCTACGGGTGAATCAAGAGAGAGCGGGTCCATCGCAATTCGCAGCATGTCGCGAACCTGACTTGGCTTGAGTTCGGTCTTACTCGCAAGCTCCTCAATAGTGGGTTCTCGCTCAAGCTCTTGGCTTAAGGCACGCTGATGTCGCTGCACCTTGTTGATCGCCTCGACCATATGCACGGGAATACGAATCGTCCGAGCTTGATCAGCAATCGCTCTCGTGACCGATTGGCGGATCCACCAAGTGGCGTAGGTTGAGAACTTAAACCCTTTCGTGTAATCAAACTTCTCAACGGCTCGCATGAGACCAAGGTTGCCCTCTTGGATCAGGTCCAAAATCAGCATCCCTCGACCTAGATATCGCTTGGCGATTGAAACTACTAACCGAAGATTTGCCTGAGTGAGGTCTCTCTTTGCTCGTTCTCCATCTCTGATTGTTCGGCGAAGCTGAGCTTTATCCGCAGCTTTTAGTGTGCTGATTTCACCCGAAGCATTGAGGTCTGCGGAGCGCTCCTCTGCAAAGACACCGGCCTCGATACGCATTGCTAATGAGACTTCCTCTGGGCCCGTCAGCAGCGGGACTTGGCCTATCTCTTGAAGATACTGCCGCACCGGATCGGCTAGCACTGATGCATCGGTAGAAGACTTCTTCGGGTCAGCTTTGCCCTGACGTCGCGTTGTGCGAACCTCACGCCGCCGAAGCAGATCACCAGCCGGCCCATCAATTGGATCAATGACCGAAGCGCCCTCAACGAGGGCTTCAACTTGGATGTTCTTGGCGTTGAGGAGATTTTCGGCACTTCTAGGCAGTTCCTCAACTACTAGGTCTTGGAGTGGATCAACCTCGGGATCAACATCAACTCGCAGCTTGACCCCGCGTTCAGCCCAGAACGAAGTGGTTTCGTCCATAACCTCATCTGTCATCTCGACCTGAAGCGCACTCAGGGCATCATCAAGGTGCAGGATATTTCCTTGACTTCGGGCGCGAGTTTGCAAGCTCGCAACCTCTTCCTGTGGCACTACTAACCAAATTGACACCTATGTCACTCCTGCTCGGTCACCCGTCGTCGATCTGCTAACCACGCTAGCGACTGCGACAGAATTTCCACCTCGGCTTTTGGGTTGCGAAGCTGATCAAGGGTCACTTTGAGCCAAGTAATCGATGCAGCATAGGCAAGCGGGTCCGGAGAACTTCGAGCCTCTGCCTCAAGCTCACGAAGAACAGACCTACCTACTTCTGTCGCAAGCCGGCCCAATACATCAGAGAACTCAGCCTCGGATGGCTCGACTGATAAGCGAACGAGTAACGCAGCAACCTGAGGCGGTGCCGTCTCGACGACGAGCGCTAGGGAGTC
>JBBDMQ010000393.1:0-10778 GCA_040878245.1 Microthrixaceae bacterium | reverse complement strand
TCTACTGCTTCATTGACATGGGCTGGAACAAACCTGGTTGCCAACAGCAGAGCGACCACTGCCAATGGCAGGGTCACAAGGAATACTGACCCCCAGAAGAAATACTGAAGCAGAAACCCGGCGAGTAGTGGCCCCAGAGCCGAGATCGCCCCGCCAACGCCTGACCACAACGCTATTGACTTAGTGCGCGCCGGACCCGACCACAGAGCAGTTATCAGCGCAAGCGTGGTTGGGTAGGCCATTCCCGCAGAAAGGCCACCCAGTAATCGAGCTAAGAAAAGTACTTGGATAGAGGGCGCAAAGGCTGCAAGTAGGCAGGCTGGAACTGATAAGCCGATGCCAAGCACCAGCATGAGTTTGCGACCATAACGGTCGCCGAGAGCACCAAGATAAATCACTGAGGCAGCTAGCCCCAGCGAGTATCCAATTGCCACCAAGTTCAGTTGCGTCTGCGAAGCAGTAAAGGCTTTACCAATGTCTGGAAGTGCAACGTTGGCCACAGCCAGATTTAGGTTTGCCACTGCTGCAACCAGAATGAGTGAGACAAGAACCCATTTTGCCGAAGCCGGAACAACAGAGATCTCTGCAGATTCCGCCGGTGATCCGGTAACACTCGCCTCGCTCATTATTTCTATCAACTCTCTGCTGTTGCATAGTTTGCGGGGCGTGGAGAGCCTCACGAAGCGAAGTCCGCGCATCTACCGAGCCTCAAGTTTACTTCGACGGGGAACTCACCCCACAGTTAACCTGTGTGACAAATCTACACCGAGGCAAGACGCTAGTTTCCGCCCAAGGTCTGAAGCACTTTGCATGCTCATAAGTTCGTAGATACCGCAACTGTCACCGAATCTGTCATCGAATCTGTCAACGACTCTGCCCTGTGCAGCATTGTACTTTGAGCGCCCGGTATCCTATCTACGGGCAGTTGTAGTCTCAGAGGCTTAAGGTTTTATAAGTTCATCAGGTAACGACCAACAAATAAGGCAGGGCAATGTCCAACCTATGGGGTCAATTCAGTCAATTAACTTCAGTTGAGGAGCAACATCTGCCCGTCATGGTGCGCGGCGAGGGTTGCTACGTCTTTGATCAGAACAACAAACGGTATCTTGACGGACTTTCTGGTCTGTTCACTGTTCAAGTCGGACATGGTCGCAAAGAACTCGCAGAGGCTGCCGCGAAACAAGCCGAAAAGCTTGCTTACTTTCCCATCTGGTCATACGGAACTGAGCCAGCACTTGAGTTGGCCGCTGAGTTGGCTTCCTTAGCCCCCGGTGACTTAAATCGAGTGTTCTTTACCACTGGCGGTAGCGAGGCGGTTGAGTCTGCTTGGAAGCTTGCCCGGCAGTATTTTGCACAAATAGGCCAACCCTCACGTATCAAAATCATCTCGCGCTATCTCTCGTATCACGGTTCCACGATGGGAGCCCTCTCCATTACAGGGCTACCTGCAATCAAGAACGTGTTTGAGCCACTTGTCCCTGGGGCAGTCAGGGTTCGAAATACCAATAGCTTTAGAGATCCAGACGCTGAAGATCTTGAAGCCTTTGGGTTGCGCTGCGCGCAAGACATTGCGAGATGCATTGAGATGGAAGGCCCCTCAACTGTTGCAGCAGTAATTCTGGAACCGGTTCAGAACACCGGTGGCGCTCTTGTTCCACCACCTGGCTACTTCGCTCGGGTCCGAGAGATTTGTGATCACTATGGGGTGCTGCTGATTTCTGATGAGGTGATCTGCGCCTTTGGCCGACTTGGTTATTGGTTTGGCGCCGAGCGCTACGACTACCAGCCAGACATCATCACTTTTGCCAAGGGACTGACCTCTGGCTACTCCCCTCTTGGGGGAATGATGATTAGCGAGGCACTCGCTGAGCCATTCCTTGGTGAAGATGACATGTTTCTTCATGGGCTGACTTTTGCGGGCCACCCTGTTTCTTGTGCCGTTGCGCTAGCCAATATTGAACTCATTAAGCGGGAGAAGTTGCTACAGAATGTGCTTGATAACGAGTCAGTTCTGACGAAGCACCTGCGCTGTCTTGAAGACCTACCCATTGTGGGCGATGTTCGCGGGGAGGGTTACTTACAAGTTGTGGAACTCGTGAAAGACCCAGACACTCTGGAGACGTTTTCGCCGGAGGAATGCAAGTGGCTCCTGAAAGGATTAATCTCTCAGCGCTTGTTTGAGGAGGGCCTCATGTGCAGAACTGATGATCGTGCCGAACCCCTTATTGTTCTGTCACCTCCGCTCATTGCGGGTGAGCAACAGTTTGCCGAGATAGAAGCTGTATTGCGGACTGTGCTGAGCGAGGCGTGGGATGCGCTGCAGGCCCACTCAGCCTGATTTCACTGCCTAGGGACCCTGCACCACAGGTGAGTCCGGTGAGGAATCGCCAAAATCGGTGCCGTCGCTTGCGGTCGGACCTTGCACCGGTTGCGCTGCAGGAACAGAATCGAAGGTCTGTAATAAACGCTTGAGTTGCGCCTCGATGCCATCAAGTCGATCATGTAGCCCGGCAAGTTCCTGAGGTGAATCGGCCGGGTCGTTCGCCAAGCTTTCGGGCTCGAGCGTGGTTGGGCTTGAAGACCTTGGTCGGTCGTCGACCTGTTGTGTAAAGCTCCAAGAAACCTGCGCGGTAATAACCGCTAGGGTCAAAATTCCTGCAGCCATCACGCATGCGGCGGCGATTTGTCCAGCCGGACTCACAGGGTAGAGATCCCCGTAGCCAACGGTGGTCACCGTAACGATTGCCCACCATGCAGCGTCACCAAGTGTGGTGATATTCGCCCCCGGGGTCTCACGCTCATAGAAGTAGACGATGAGTGCACCGTTGATGAGCAACAGAAAGTCTGCCGCTAGAAACTTGGCAAGGTGACCGCGCCTGAACAGAGAGGTCACAAGCCGCAGACTGAACAACACTCGTATTGGCGGCAAGATGATGGCGAGCAACCCAATCGGGTGCCCCCATACATAGGTCCAGGGCTGCGGTGCTCGACGGGACCGCCGAACCATATCGATGGCGAATACCAGCGAAACCATCAACTTGGTGCCAACCGCAAACAAAAATCCACTAGCTCCAGACCCAAAGCTTCGAAATGGAATGAGGACAACCCAGAGGGTGAGGAGCGCAATAAGGTCGAGCGTTGATTCGGTCCTGCGGACATAGTCCTCAAGCTCCGGGGAGGTGTTTTTTTCTTTGGACAGGTGCGGTTTACTCACCAGTCCATAATCCTTCGGCAGCGGACTGCCAAGGTGGACCCTGCGCCATCTTGTGCAACGCACAGATTGTGTTAGGGCGCTCTCGTCATAAGTAACTGTGCTTTTGGAGCCACCGAAGTGCAATCCAGCCCCAAATCGGGGGCAAATAAAACGTGGCTAAACGAAACAGCAGAGCAGTCGCAGCAGCAGTAGTTGAATCTATACCGGCGGCAATCAGTCCCGTCATGAGTGCGGCCTCCATCACCCCAATACCTCCTGGCACAGGCATCAGCCCGCCAAACAGAGCTGCCGCCACATAGATCACGAGCAGCGTCGCCAAGTTCAGACTGCCGTCAAAGGCACGCAAACAAATCCCAAGTGTGAGTGCGAAGAGCAGTTGATTACCTAAGTTGCCGCCAAAGATCTGCAGGAGATGAGACAGTGAACGAAGAGAACGAACGGTCTGTTTCGCCTCTCCAAGTATGGGCCTGACTCGTTTGAGAATTCGGTTTCGTATGACTGGCAGCGCAGCAGCGAGAACTACCAAGAGCACTAGCAGCAACCCAGCAGCAAACAGCAGAACTGTCAGGTCATCTGAGCTGCCAAGCGTTGGAGTCTTCCAACTTAGGTCGACACGCCCTAGACCAAAAACAAGTGTAAGAAGCAGCAAAAAGACCTGTACTAAAAATCCTGTGAAGCTATCAATTGCCGCAATCGAAACTGCCGAGGCTGCCGAGATCCCTTGTCGCTGAAAGAAGCGAATATCTAATGCGAGCCGGCCGGCTGTAGACGGTACGGCAAGTGCCATAAAGCCAATCGAGAGTTGCAGGAGCGCAACTGGGCCGTAGGTAATGGGACGCGGGCAGGCACCACGAGTAGCAACTGCCTGAGTGAAAAACGGAGCCTGACCCACTACTACCGCCACCAGTGCCACACCAAGCGAAGCTGTCTGCAGAGTTTGTATAAGTTCAGGAATGCTCACCTCGCCAAGACTCACAATGAGGGCACCGGCGACTAGCAACAACAGCAAGAGCATCAACAGTGACTGCAGCGAAACTCGCCGGAGTTGTGCGATTTGTGGAACTTCAATGTCAACCACTGCGGCTAGGGCTGAACGCACGGACTCAAGGCTAATTTCGGAGCCTTGAAGGTCTTCTCGCAGCGACCGCCCGAGGGCCGGTAGTTGTAAGTAGGCCAACATGTCGTGAACGTCTTCGGCACTTAGTTGTTCACTGGCAACTACGGCGGCCCGTTCAATGCCTACCAGCAGTGAGGTGATGACCATGACCTGTGCCAGGTCTGTCAGTTCTTGATCACGAGAAACCGTGCTGCTGACCATAGCGAGGTCAGCAATGATTACCTGATTATCCATCAGGGCGAAGCTGTCTAGATCTAGTCCCCCATGCGACAGTCCGTTCTCATGCATTTGCCGCAGAAGCCGCCATAAGTCCTCTGCTTGAACCTGCTCGACCGTCTGGAGTGGGGAGCCGCGCCGAGCAACTGCAAGCAGGGCGTCTCCTGAGTCGGTCACCCCCGCAACGAGAACCTGAGGAACAGCAATTCCAAAGCTCGACGCCAAAAGGGTGATGAATCCCTCATGTTCGACCTGCTGCTCGCGAGTCATAGCCGGCCGAGCATCACCTTTGTACCAAATAGCTCTCCACAAACGACTTACTAGTTGGGTATCTCGAGCATCTCGCCCGAACACCTTTATGTGAACCGGACCCTTGCTCTGGCTCAGCCCATTGACCACAAACACACCGCTGCTCTGCCGGGGTGCCGCAACAAGATCATCCACGGTCAATCCGAGTTGAGTCAGGGCAGTTCCTACGTTGTCGATATTTGGGCCTCCGGTAGAGGATCCGAGTAGGAGGTAGGCCGCAGATGCGGCAGCGACTCCAAGTAGCAAACTCAGAATGCCTCCAAACGGTGTTGAGGTAGACATCAAGACCACCGAGACCGTTGCGAGGATCACCACCCAACGGCCGAAGCGACGAAATGGCAATGACAGGTGCGGGGATACCGCACGGCAAACAGCTACGGCACACACCAGAGAGATCAGCGGAACAGAGCCCGCTGAGCCACCTGAAGCAGCCTGCGAGAATGATGGCCAAGCACCATTGATCTGATGGGATGAAAAAAAGGCAAGGGATATTGCTACAAGAAGTGTTACTGCAATATCTACGAGCACCTCGGCTTGAAGCCTGACCACCGATGCCGCAAGCAGAGTAATTACCCACAGCACCAAACAAGCAATCCCTAGGCGGAAGATGACATCAAAGAAGCTCGGGATAGCCTCAACAAGGTTCAACAGCTGCTGTTCAAATCCAGAGGGTGGAACAGAGAGTTCAGCGAGCAGTATTGCCGGCAGAACAGCAACGATCAGAATAAGTAAGTCCGATACAGAGCGAACTCTTTTGGCACTGCTCACAGCTGCAAAGAAAGGAAGTCCCGAAGAGAGTGGCTTCCAAATGGGCTGTGACCCCTGCTCGGACATATCCCCCATTCAACAGCAACTGCTTGTCATCCGCGAGTAATACTCACCTTTTGTGTGCCTGCAGGCCAATCAAATCGAACTCTGCGTTTGGGCTGTGCGCTCGGGGAATTCAAGTCTGGAGTGAGCGTGTTGACGGTGCGGTACTCAACTCTGGCATGCGTGGGAGTGCACTCCACCCACCCAAACCCGCGTCTTCGAAAGTCTGCGTATCGGAATCCAGGACGTAGCGTGCTGACTGCACCCTCGAGAGCTGGCGCAAAGTCACCGGCAAACTCAATTCCCCGAGAGCTGATCGAACCGCAGACAAACTCCTGAGCCACAACGGGACTAAAGGGCTCATCAAAATCTCTACGAACCTGCGACTGCCAGAAGGAATGAATATCTCCGGTGAGAAATCCTAGGTTCGAGATTCCGTCTGCAGCTACCCGTTGAGTCAGCTGATCTCGCTCCCAGGAGTAGCCACTCCAATCATCAAAGTTGGCATATACGCCAGCGTGTTTTGGAATGTCAGGGCGGATAGCCCGAAGAGCAGGCTCATCTAAATCAAGAATCCGCGTTGGAGTGATCATCACCTGATTGGCAACAAATTTCCAGGTGACGTTGTCACTCTGAGCTTGCCCGAAACCGTCAAGCAGCCAATCACGTTGCGCAGTTCCCAAAATCGTGCGGCCGGAATCGTGGACTTGGCTCAATGGCAGATCTAAGGAACTGCCAACAGAGAGCCGCTCACCATCTGGACCAGTGATATGAGGGTCGCGGTACTGACGTGTGTCGAGCAAAGACAGATCCAAAACAGTTCCCCAACGGGCACGACGATAAATCTGGTCTGCATCAATTCGCCAGACTGGCATGTAATCAAACCAAGCTTGATAAGCAGCCTCAGCTCGTGCGGGGTTGGTCAGGATGCTGATGCGGTCGTAGTCATTGAACAACTCGTGATCATCCCAAACCGGCGCAAAAGGGTGCGCAGCATGAGCTGCTTGCAGATTGAGATCTGACCTATACATCTTGTACTTGGCCCTATACGAAGGTAGATCAGTTGCCTCAAGGCTGAGGTCTGGGCGGGCGTCAAGCGGGTTCGAACCGCCTTTGTACTCGTAGATGTAGTCACCAAGAAAGACCACTGCATCTAGCTCTTCGGCTGCAATGGCTCGCCAGGCCGAGTAATAGCCGGCACCAAAATTTTGGCAACTCGCCACGGCGAGTCTCACCGTGGGCGGAGTTTCGTTGGATGCGGGCAGAGTCTTGGTTCGACCGGTAGGACTTGTGAGACCAGCAGCGCTGAACCGATACCAATAAGTTTGTCCGGGGGTCAGGCCCTGTGCGAGCACCTTGACGCAGCCATCGTTTTGAGCCGAGCCGACACCGACTCCTGCTAACGCAACCCGTGTGAAGCTAGGGTCAGTGGCCACCTGCCAAGAAACCTCTACTGGGCCACCAACTGAGGCGGGTCCAAAGCGGGTCCACAACACCACAGCAGTGTCACTGTGTACACCCGAGGCCACGCCGCAGCTATAGGGTCCAAGATTGACTGGTTGAGGTGGTGGCAACATTGCAGATCTTGGCGCACAAACCGTCAAAGAAGAAGCTGCAACGCCCCCGAGTGTGAGCACTCCACCACGTAAAAGATCCCGCCTATCCAACTTTTCGCCTTTCTGCTGTGGCTCTCGAAGCCACTTGAGACTCAACTACTCAAAAACTCAACAACTAGGATCCCGAGTAAATCAGCAAAGCTCGCCGGCTACTGAGGCACCGCCACCTTGTACCGACAGTAAACTATGGGCCCGAAAAAGGGAACGTTTAATCTCGGTTCAGTTCTCAGAGATTGAGGAGTTTTGAGCTAATCGGAGCGCCTCGGTCGCTGGCATGGCTCGAGCAAAGAGATACCCCTGAGCAAGATCGTACCCAAGCTCGAGAAGCGCCTCGGCCTGAGTCGTGGTCTCAACGCCTTCCGCAACAACGGCAATTCCTAAGGTATCGGCCACTTGTAGGGCGGCCGCCGCAACACTTCGCTGAGCAGTCGTTGCAGTTAGCCCCTCGACAAACATTCGGTCCACTTTGAGAATGTCAACGGGAAAGCGCAGCAGGTGAGCCAACGAGGAGTAACCCGTTCCGAAGTCATCAACGGCTAGCGAGACACCAAGATCGTGGACCTGGGTCAGTCGCCGAACCGCTAGATCAGGTTCAATCGTGAGCGCCCCCTCGGTCAACTCAATAGTCAACCAAGTTGGGTCAATCCCAGTCTCGAGTAAAACTGACTCGATTCGCTCACTTAATTCAGGCGAGGCAAGTTCCTGAGTCGAGAGGTTGACCGAAACCCAAGCTGGCTTCCGATCAAGGCGATGCTCATTAAATTCAGAGATAAAGCGACAGGCCTTTCGCAACATCTCATGATCAATGTGAGCAATCAGGCCAGTTTGCTCAGCAACAAAAATAAATTCCGAGGCAGAGCGGTTTTTTCCTGAGCGGTCACGCCAGCGGGCGAGAGTCTCAAATCCCGCAATCTCATGACCGTTGAGATGAACAATTGGCTGAAAAGCGGCTTCGATCTCATGTCGATCGATAGCTACACGAAGTTCATTATCGAGTTCATGGCGGCTGCGAATACTTTCACGAAGGTCTTGATTGAAGGTACGGAACCTTCCTCGACCCTGATTCTTGGCCTCGTACATAGCAACATCTGCATCGCGGATGAGTTGATCGGCTACACGCAGCGAACCTGGCTCGCTCAGAACGATTCCGACGCTCCCACCAATAAACCAACGCAGATCCCCGACTAAAAACACTGCTTTCAGTTCTTCTAAGACGTTTGTGGCTAAACACTCAGCAACTGAAGAACCTTGGGAGCTACTTTGGCAGTCACCCGGAATGCAGAGAACAACAAACTCGTCCCCAGAAAGTCTAAATACTTCCCCTTCAGGCTGAGTCGCAGTGCAGATTCTTGCAGCGGCGGACTGCAAAATTACATCTCCGGCGGCATGACCTGCAGTGTCATTCACCACCTTGAAGTGATCAAGATCGATAAAGAGCAGCGCAAGAAAGTCTTGGGGTGAAACCGCCTCGAGACGTGAAAGTAGCGCCGCTCGGTTAGGAAGCCCTGTAAGAGGGTCCTCTAATGCCAGACGACTCAGAGCTTCTTGGGCTTGTTCAGCTGAGCGCCGTGCTTTCTGTTCCGAAGACATAATCCGGGAAACTCTTGCCATCAGCACTGCCGCAACAGCGACTGCAGACAGAGCAAAGACCCTTTGATCAACTTCACCCAAAAAAGTTATTGATACAACGGCTGTCAAGGAAGGAATCACCACTGCTGCTCCAAGCAGCACAAATCGACTCACCCCAGGCTCTTTCAGTGGCTGCTCATCTGCAATGTGTACCGCCGTTCCCTGCAAAGCCATTGCACCTAACAAGACATAGGACAGGGTGTATCCAAGATCGGTCAGAGCCAATAAGCGATTTCCATCGCTGCCTTGAGAAGTAACGGCATAGATCAGATCCGTTACCAAAAAAATCGTCAGGTATGCAGCCAAACACCAGAGGTCTCGGCTTCGGCGTCTGGAGTTGAGCATCAACCCGATTAGCGCCCCGAGCAACAGCAAATCAAAAAATGGGTAAGAAATAATCATTATCCTCTGAGCAAGGCTGCTGATCTGGCTCATACCCCCGGGAGCTACCACTACTGCCTGCCACGCAAACAACGCCAACCCAGCAACTACCGCAAGTCCATCAACTGCTTGTTCAAAGCCATTACGAGGGTCTCGAGCCTTAGCCAGAGTGATCAAAGCTGCTAGCAGTAACGGATAACTCAGAAGGTAAAGGAGTTCGATAATTGAGCCGGCCGGCGTGACGCCAACGACCTCTTGGAAGGTCCATGCAGCGTCTGCAACAACGTTGAATGCAGCGGATAAAGCAAGAAGTCTCCAGAACAGCACAGCAGCCCCGACAGCATCATGTGAGGCTCGAATGCAGGCCACCATTGCTGCCACCGAAAGCAATATGAATGGCAGATCTGCGGTGTCAAAGGCCCAGCTACCTGTCGCGCCAAACAGCGCGCCCCAGGCTGCTACAGCTACAGCCAGCCCAGAGATCAGGCCAAAAACAAGCTTTGCAGTGAAAAATTGATTCGGTATGTCTTTACTAACTGCTTGCAAGGACTCAGTTCTAATGCATTAAGTCTGGAAATGCTCAGAATGCGTTGGCTAATTCCTCTTGCTGCGGAGTTGAGAGTTGCGCTGGTGACTCTTCGGCAACAAGGCACTTTTGCCTCGGCTGACTCAATAGGTACATCCAGAATTGGTAGCAGTGTCCCACGAGTAGCGCTGTAATCACCGTTCCGATTCCTGCTCGTGACCCAAGCGACAGACCAATCAACAACAACGAGGCTTCCATCGCTAAGCGCACACTCCCGTGTCGCACCCCCAACCTGTTCGCTAATCCGCGCATTACGCCATCCATTCCGCCCACACCAAAATCTGCGTGTGTGATGAGCGCCGCACCGAGCATCATGACTGCTGTTGCTACTGCACACGAGATGATTTGCAGAGCTGTTCCCTGAACGCTTGGAATCAGTGGCAGTGCGAGATCAATGATGACCCCGCCCAAAACAGGGGCAAGCACAGTGCCCGGGCCAACACCACCGCGCAACAAAGCACTCAATACAACGAGGAGCAGTCCGATCAACGTTGCTGCAACCCCAGCAGACACGCCAACGAGTCGTTCGAAAGCAACCTGAACCAAAAAGAGAGGCCCGAGGCCAATCCCCGCTCGTACTGTCACGCAATAAGCAATGCAGGATATAAAAACACCGAGAAAAAAGACTGAAAGACGCGTGACTGTCTGACTCATGAAAATATTCCAGATCCTTGCTCAATGCGATCAACACACTGGGGCTTTTTTGGGGGAAGAGTAGAGAGAATCCGGACCGTAAACTCAAGGGTCTATCTGCCGGGACAAACAAATAAGTTTGTGAAATTAGCAGCGAAAGAATCTCAAGTCAGGTGAATTTTGCGTGACTTTAGTCATTAAATTTCTTTGCTTTAGCTTGTGTAAATCTGAGTACGCGTCAATACTCACTACGCGGCCCATGAGGAG
>JBBDMQ010000392.1:0-10789 GCA_040878245.1 Microthrixaceae bacterium | reverse complement strand
CTTGCAGGCCACGGGCACATCTGGGACCTCACTGAATGCACAGCTCTTCGGATCAAGCTACTCAAACTTCAGTATTGGGTTCACCGCACGAGTAACAGGAGTTCCACTCTTCGGAAGTGTTGACGCAGTCACCAAGTGCTATGCACCAGTCAACCCAATCCTTGGAACCACAGTTATCTCATAGGCAGTGAGGTGGCGATGGTCATCGCTGAGTCAGCTAAATCTGCTCCGAATTGGGCCTTGGCGCTTACTCTGCCTCAGCTAGGGCCCGATCTTTAGCGACCTCATCGAGCATTTCATACTCTTCACCAGTGTCTGCCCAATCCTCGAATTGGGTGACTCCAAGGGTATCGAACCGCTTACGCAGCCAACCATCGTTGGCGTCAAGCAAGCCTAGTTTCTTGCAGTTCGGAACAATCTTTGAGAAGAGCAACTGCTGGAACGGATCTTGATTCTTTACCTCAGGGTCATCTTGTTTAAAGAGTGAGATTGCTTCACGAACAGGAATACCCATGTTTTCCCAGACCTCTTGTTGTAAGAACCGGTCACGCATCCGTACAGCGGCTTCAAAGGCAAACTCTTGGCGCTCTAAGAGCTCTGCAGAGTTCAGTTCGGTGTAGTACTCCTGCAGGCTCAGCACGCCAAAAGCCACATGGCGGGCTTCGTCGCTCATCACGTATCGAAGCAACTGCTTTAAGAGCGGGTCGGGAGTGACTTGATAAGCCATACCAAACGCTGCAAGAGCCAAGCCCTCGATCATGATCTGCATTCCTAGGTAGGTCATGTCCCATCGGCTGTCTCCGATGATGTCATCAAGGAGCGCCCGCAGGTGATGGTTGACGGGGTAATGGCCGGAACATTTTGTATCGAGGTACTTCGCAAATACCTCTACATGGCGGGCCTCATCCATCACCTGTGTTGAGGCGTAATACTTTGCGTCGATCCAAGGTACGGTCTCAACAATTTTGGCTGTACAGACCAAAGCGCCTTGCTCGCCATGCATGAACTGACTCAAACTCCAGTTTTGTGACTCAACAGCAAGCTGAAGCCATTCCTCGTCGCTCCAGTTAGCAAATGAGGTCCGACTGAGGTCAATCCCAAGCTCCGCAATCAGCGCGTTATTCATCGTCATGGGAGATTCACGTGCAATGCGCTCTTGGTCAACTTCAATTGACCAGTCAAGGTCGGTCTCGCCGTTCCACATTGAGTGCTTAGCCTTTTCATACAGCTTATTCAGCCCGGCGCGCTCACCTTTTTCGTAGTTCCAAGTGAAAATCGCGTCAGCGTTATCAGTCACTGCGTGGATGGCTTCATCAATATCGGTATTGCTGAGTGCCAGAATCGAATCAAGGTCGTTGACCCCATCGCGATCAAGGATTTCTGCATCAGTTCTGCTCATCTTTTTCCCCTTAGTAGAGACTCAGTTTTGCAATTGCCTACGAAGACTTCTTGTAGCTCACTACTCGCAATACGGTGCCGGAACTAGGCAAGGTGATGCCTTGAGCGAGTACCACAAGAATAATACTTCTTAGCCACAATGTTTGTACTGCGGCACAGTCAGTCTGGGAGTAGTCAGTCTGGGAGCAGTCAGTGAAGGGGCGTTGGACGCCTAGTCTTTTTACCCGTTGTAAATTCCGGCGGACATCGTCAGCCTGAACATATGAGGAGAGAGGTTGCGATTGGGGTACCGAGCTTGGCGCTCGCGACAGCCGGCGGGCTGTGGGTTCAGGCAGTGCAAAAAGCACAAGCCGCCCTACCCCGATTTTCGGACCTTTGCGCAAGTGGGAACTACGGCAATACAGAGGGAGAAGACTTGCAAATTACTGTTCTCGGGGATAGTTCACTCACCGGGCCAGGGCTAAAGTTGGGTTCCGAGATTTGGATCGCACAACTCGTTGATCATCTGCCTTTCAACGTCAAGCTCCGCAGTTGTGCAAAAGGTGGTGCCAGAGTCCGAGACGTACTGCTTCATCAGGCAGCCGATGCAGCTCTTACTCAACCCGATCTCTTTGTGCTTGCGGTCGGGTCAAACGATGCGCTGCACTCAACCTCTGCTCGGCTTTTTAGAAGAGACCTTGATGCACTGCTCAACCTTCTGTGCCATGTTGCTCCCGTTCTCAGCCTTGGAGTGAGCGACTTGTCTGCCATTCCCCGGGTACCTCGGAGCCTGCGACCACTTCTTGCCCACCGAAGCGCAACTATCGACCAGGTACATACACAAGTAGCAGACAGCGTCGGAAAGGTCACTCGAGTGCCTGTTCGTGAACTTTGCGCTGCACGGATCAAGTCTTGCAGCGCTGAACTGTTTGCAGAGGATCGCTTTCATCCAAACCGACTCGGCCACTCAGCTTGGGCGGAAATGTTTGAGCCCTACTTTTTACAAGCGCTCAAGCAATCAGCAAAAATATCTGCGCAGTCAGCAGATGTTCATCTTGCTTCGGCTACAGCGTAAAGCTCATGTTGGTGGCTAACTGAAGAGCAAGTTTCTGATCGCCTGCGAGCAGTACCTGCTGCTTGACTGCTTGGATTGGCTCACAGCGGCCGCCAGTCAGTCGGAAGAACAACATCACCGGCATTGACACCTCTACCGAAGCTGCTGCAGAAAGTTCCTCCACAACGCGAGCACGGTCAGTCACCTCAATAAAATAGGTTCGTTGCACCTGACCAGTGAGGTCGAGTCGGACTCGAGACCCCTCTGGTAGTGCCGCCTTTCGACCCACGATGTAACCCAGAGATGGTTCAATCTCACTCAGGGCCGATTGAATTGCAGCAGGGTCAGCTCGCTCCCCCCGGCCAAGTGCTTCACGGATGTCATGCTCGTGCATAAAGGTGTCGTAGTGGCGAATACGCATGAATCGCCCGTAGGTCTCATCGGCACCCACTGGGGTCCAACAAGGAGCATCGAATTCTTCTTGAGTCATTGTGTTGAGTGCCGCGAGTCGCTCTGTAGTTGCGTCAATAAAAACCTGAAGAACTTGCGCACCAGAGAGTGACCGCATGTCTTCCACCCATACCTCAACGAGGCGTGCCACGTCGTTCCGCAGATAGGAGAGGTGCGAGATATCAACCTGAGGCGCTGCCACCCCGTTGAGCATGAGTTCAGTGCCTGCAATGTGGCTGAGCTGATCCTTCACCGTCCATCCCGGAAGACAACTCTGCGTCATGAACTCGGCTTCAGTCAGTTCACTACACAACTCGGTAACTGCTTTCCACTCATGCTCAAGCAAAGCTACGAGGGGTTCTTTGTCTACGAAAGTTGGCATTAGGGGGTCTCATTCTGCATGGAGACCCAATCGCGAGCCTCAAAGTACGGGGTGAACTCTTGCACGATTGCTCGAAGATCTTCAGGGCGCTTTGGTCGCTGCAGCTCGTAGAGTTGCGGAAATTGCAGCCAAGCAGTGACGGCTCGCCAAAGGTCGACAGCTGCCTGACCTGAAGGCGGGTCAATCAACACTGGTCCAAAAAGCGCTTGCGGCCCAGCCGCTAAACCCTCAAACACCAGCGTCGGAACCCCCCAGCCTGCAAGGTCAAGAACAGTGCGATGCTCTGCGAGCACCTCCTCCGAAGTAGTCGGGTCTTCGATAGCCTGCCGAACCAGCGAAGGGTCAAGGTCCAGTTCTCGAAGGAGTTGCTCGGCAACCTCAGGGCGATGGGGTTTACGGCCCTCAATATGTAGCGCAGTTCCAGCTCGCAGATACCAGGAGTCAAGAAGGTCTTCGTTTATTCGGCGCAACAGTGCTCCGATCCGCATCATCGACCACCCATACGACCAATCGCGCTCCCATGGGTGTTTTTTGCCCTCAACTCGATTTACCTCTTCAAGGCTAAAGAACCGCCAGTCGACCCTTATGCCGAGTTGGTCTCTCACCTCTCGCATCCACAGTGAAGTCTGAAACGCGTATGGACACATGATGTCAAAGTGAAACGCAACGGATTGAGGAGCCGTGTTCTTCACTTGATCCATCTAATTCCCCTTATTGTGAGCAGGTCAGCCATGCCCTGCTGAGCCCATCATTATATGAGCTCTCAAGGTTGTCGCTTGATGGTTAAACAAGCATGGTGTTCATGACTGCCAATGCCAGTTCTTGTTACTCGGCCTGAATTGCAAGAAGTAGCCATGCACTTCCATTTTTCTCACTGAAGCCGACAGATTCTTGGTCTCAGTAGATTTTCTGTCGAGTTGAAGGACAGAATAGATAAATGACAAAGCTTGGTCTTCAGATTCCTAACTTCAACTTCCCTCGTGGCACCCCTGCCGAGATTTTTCCAACTGTGGTAGCTGCAGCTCAGGCCGCAGACACCTCGGGGTTCGACACTGTCATGGTGATGGACCACTTTTATCAACTTCCCGGCCTTGGCAACCCAGATGATTTCATGCTCGAGGCCTACACGCTTTTAGGGGCTCTCGCTTCTGTGACTTCACAAGTTCGCCTTGGTGCACTCGTCACAGGCAACACCTATCGCAACCCGGCAATCCTTGCGAAGGCGGTAACAACTCTAGATATTGTCTCGGCGGGACGAGCCCAGCTAGGAATTGGCTCTGGCTGGTTCGAGCTTGAACACGAGTCCTTCGGAATTGAATTCGGCACCTTTACCGATCGGTTTGAGATGCTAGAAGAAGCGCTGCAGGTCATCTTGCCCATGCTGATAGACGAGCGCCCGACGTTGGCCGGTAAGCACTATCAAATTACAGAGGCCATTAACCAGCCGGCCCCACTATCAACTATTCCGGTGATGATTGGCGGAAGCGGCGAGAAAAAGACGCTTCGGATGGTGGCGCAGTACGCCACTTTAGGAAATCTCACCTGCGAACCGAACGAAGTCCCCCGAAAGGTTGAGGCGTTAGCCGAACACTGTGAACGGCTCGGGAGAGATCGCTCAGAGATCCAACTCTCGTGGAACCGTGTTGCTTGTATTGCCCCAACTACAGCTCAGGCCGAAGCAGAGAGAGACATTTACTTGTCCGGTCGCGGCATGGACTTCAACTCGTTGCCAGAAGATATCCAGGCAATGATCGAGACAATGATTGTGGTGGGGGACCCAGATACGGTGGCGCAGAAGTTCAGCGAATGGAAGCAACTAGGAGTAGACGGGTTCACTGTTGCGATGCCAGCAAACGTGCATCTCCCAGAAAGGGTTTCACTTCTAGGAGCAACGCTCAGCAAAATCTAAAAATACGGTACCCTTCTAGCCTGCATAGCAACTTTAAGATCAGCGTTCTATCCGCTTTTGGGGCAAGAGAAGGATTGAAAATTTGACGCATACAGGATTCCACGAAACCGTTGCAACCTCAGAGGCACTGATTGCCACAGATGGCCGAATTGCGCGTCGCAACTCAAACAGAGATGCAGTCATTGATGCAGCCATAAATATGTTTGAGTCCGGGGCAAAGAATCCGAAAATGGAGGACCTCGCTGAAGCTGCGGGAGTCTCCGTGCGTTCCGCCTACCGTTACTTCAGCAAGGTTGATGAGGTTATTGAAGCTGCAATGGTTGTCAATATGAGTCGATACGGCGGCCTCTTTGAACTCGAGAATATTGGTCAAGGATCAATGACTGATCGGATTCACCGCCTTGTTCGCGCTCGGGTATCGCTCATAGTTGGTGCCTACCCGATGATTACCTCTGTTCTTAAACACGTCAACGAAGACTCAACCATTGGCAGGCAAGTGAGATGGCGGATGCAACATGTTTTCATGCAAAACACTGAGATGTTCAGCGCTGAATTTAGCCGAATGACAGCGGTTGAATCTCGGCAACTCAGCGCCACTATCGACAACTTGCTGGGCTACTACTCGGTTGATGCAATGCTGAATCGGTTGGGCTTGAGCGTTGAAGAAACCGAAGCGGCGCTGGTTCGCTCTCTAGAACTTCTGCTCAGACCCTAGCAGTCCGATCAACTCACTTCAGACAACAGCTCAGCCTTGGGCGCGGTTCATACCCAACCGCCCGCATAGCCAACGAACTGCCCGGTCGTAAACCCGCTGCTGCCATCAAGAAACGCCATTGCAAACGCAGCAAACTCTTCCATCGTGCCAAGGCGCTTCATAGGTACTTGGGACTCCACGAGTGCTCTTATCTCTGGGTCATCAGAGCCAACAGCTTGGTGGAACTCAGGAAAGTCCATAAAATTTGTACCTAGAGCGTTGACCTGTACACCAGAAGACGCAATTTCCTGCGCCAGATTTTTAGCCATCATGGTGGCTCCAGCCCTCACTGATGAATACAGTGCAGCGCCAGGAGTTGGTCTCGCTCCTGCTGCGCTGGTGATCATCACAATCTGTCCTGAGCCCTGAGCGACCATTGGTTCAGCCACAGCTTTCAGGAATCTGTAGGGGGCTTCAACGCAGCCTTGCAGTAGTTTTTGTAAGTCCTCAACCGAAGAATCCATAAATTTGCCAGGGATAATTCGGCCAGTAAAGGCTGCCGCAGCGTCAATGCGACCGAAGCGCTTCATTGCGGCAAACACTAAAGACTCGGCAGCTGACGGCTGAGCCAGATTAGAAACACCGTGCACCGCCTCGACAGCAGCGCCAAGTTGGGCGAGTTCCTCGACTAACTCCGGTGCTGGATTACCGAGCACAAGGTCATGGTCACGACGTGCAAACTCTCTAGCCAACGCTGGTCCTACGTAGCCTCCGGCCTCATTCACTAGCGCGATTCGTCTTGGTGCGGTCATAGTTATTCTCCTGCTGCTTTTTGTTCTGAATGCTCGAGGCTCAGCAATCGCATCATCTCTCTCGCCACCATTGGGCCAGCATTCTGATTTTGTCCGGTAACAAGGTTTCCATCAACCACCCAATGGTTAGCAAATGGATCACGAAAACGCGTTGAGGACTCAAACAAGGCCCCCATCTTTCTGAGTTCAGTTTCGGGGTGCTGCGGTGTTGACTCAATTCCTAGCTCGTGAACCTGCTTATCTGTCACGGCACTGATTTTTCGGCCTTCAACGAGTGGCCGACCCTGTGCGGTCACGGCATTACGTAACCCAAGTGGCCCATGACAAACCCCACCGATCACCAATCCCTGCGCAGCAGCATCTGTGATCTTCTCTGCGAGTTCGGTTGATTCCCCAAAATCGAATGCTGCACCCCAGCCACCTGCGAGATACACCAAATCGTAGCTGTCCATGTTGAGAGTGCCTATAGCGAGCGAGTTACCCACCTGAGCTCTCAGCGCAGGATCAGCAAGGAATCGGTCATCCGCATCGCATCGTAAAACGGGCATGAGTGATTGAGGATCAACCGGGATACTCCCGCCAAGAGGGCTTGCAAGATCGACCTGCATTCCTGCGTCTAGGAATGCATAGTACGGCGCTGTCATCTCCGAGGAATACACGCCTGTTGCCTTGCCGATATCTAGCGTCCCGTGATTTGTGCACACGATAAGCGCCCGCCGACCAGATAGGTCTCCTACAAATGGTGTGGGGTCATCTGGGTGCATTCCAAGTTTATGAATCGCTCGGCGAATGAACCGCGCTGGGAGCGGTGGTAATTGCCGTTCTGGCCCTGAATCGGGGTGCCGTTCGTCATAAACCCAAGGCCTATTGCGCTTGGGCACACATCGAGAACGTTCGTGTTCAAGCCGAACGCATAAGTGCTCTTGGATATCAGCTGTTTTTGCCGTTGCCCAAAGGTTGTGTTCCTCATTCGGGTCTTCGTTGAGGTTATAAAGCTCCCACTGATCGGCTAGCGGCTCGGTTCGATATCTAGGTCCGCCGGGTCCACTCGCCGAGAGATGGCGAACACCAGGAGTCGTCCAAGTAGTCGGATCATCGAAGCTTCGAACCAACTTCCACATGTGACCGTCAGCAGCCGCGCAGTCTTGTTGGGTCACCACCGCCACAATGCCCTCAAAGTTGGCACCGACATATGCTGGCACCGATATTGCCAGCGGACCCCGAGCATGTTCTTCGAGCCCTAATCTTCGTGCAAGTCCAGAGGCGCTGCTGTCTCCCTCGAGTACATTGTCACGGGTCATCAAATAAACCGCTTGAAATTGCGAATGAGAAGTCTTTTCCGAATCTTCTGCACCGGGTTTCAATAGTGGTGTGAGATCGCGACCAGGCAGAGGATGCACCTCTGAAAAGGTCTGAGCTAATTCAGTTGATAATTGGTCTTGGTTGATCCCGGCTGCAGATAGCAGCGTTGGAATCATGTCAACGTGAGATGTCGGAGTGTGTTTGATTCGGCCGGCGACTGTTGCATCAATCCCCGTTCGCACAATGGTAAATGGAACCCTTGTGGCCTCGTCGTACAAGTTGAACCATTTTTGGTGCAAGCCGCCGTGGGCGCCGAGCAAATCGCCATGATCTGAGCTCCGAACCAGCACTGCGTTCTCTGAACCGCCATCGGTTACAGCTCTACGCACCCTGTCGAGAGGAGCATCCACCTCTACATGAAGGCGGTAATACAAGTCACGGTATTGCTGAGAGTTGCGGCGGTAGATTCGCTCAACGGCCGCCGGTGGCCCATAAGCCGAATAATACGACTCGCGATAAGCAATCTGGGAGGCGGGTTTTGAGTGTAGATCTTCTTGCGCAGTTGGTGCCTCGGCGACATGCGGGGGGTCATCTGGAGACGCACTAAGCGGAGAGGATCGGACCCATGCGGGAAACAACACAATGTCGTGAGGGTTTACGAAGCTAGCGACTAGCAAAAACGGGCGAAGGGCGTCAGCATCTCCGGCCCGCCGACCCGCATAGCGATTTTCGAGCCAAGCCACGACACGCTCAGCAATGAGTGGGTCACGAATCAGCCCGCAATCTGCGTGCGCAGCACCATGGGGTTCGGGGCCAACCCAACCCGAAAACCCAAACCCGTTGAGTGGGTCGGCATCTAGGTATGCACGCACAGCAGCAGGAAGAACCTCGCCATCTTGAGAATTGGTAGCAATTGCTTTGCCCGTCAGCGGATCGGTGAGATCGGCATGAGACATATGCCATTTTCCGTCATAGTGGGTGTCGTAACCAGCTGCTCTGAACCAGTGACCCAGTGTTGGAACCTCACCAGGCTGCAACCATCGCATTCTTGAGTCGCCCGACAACTTGGCAAGACCATCCGTCTGCGTTGCACCGTGGACATCGGGATATTGACCCGTAAAAAGCGTAGGACGACTCGGCACGCAAGCCAGCGAACCGGTGTAGTGGCGATCAAAGCTCACGCCGTTTTCGTCAAACCATTTTCGTCCGGTCAAGGTGTTCTGTCGCCAAGCTGCGAGTTCTTTACTTTCATAGGGGGGAGCTGCGCGCTCTTCATCGGTCAAGATGACGACTACATCAGGGCGGTTCTTTGGATTCATAGCTTCGGTGCAACCATCGCTTGAGGAATCGCACCGCTCAGAACACCAGCGCTCGGAACCGAACCTTTGTTAACGCTCGCCTGCATGCCTTTCAACATTTGTAGCGAGGCCCTGCCGAGAACTGCTCCTAAAACAGCCGCTGCAATTTTGCCGCGAGGAGCTCCTCCCGGGTCAATCAGCGTGGTCAGCGAAACTTCTGTATCGGCACCCCTCGAAGTCATTCTCCATTGATTGGTTACTGACTTCACTACCGGGGGAAGGCCTTGAATCGAATAGGCAAGCTCGTTCATTGTCTCCCATACAGTCACTGATTCAATAAGCGCTAGTCGGCCGACTTGGACTCGTCGTGCTGCGCCAACGCCGCCATTGAGTGTTGTGAGCAGCGAGGAGTGGTCAACATTTTTAGCCCAACTGCTGATGGCATCAAACGCTGCTAGCAGGTCCCAAACTTGTTCAGAGCTAGCAGCGACCAAGCTGGTCTTGGTGATCTGTGTCATATGGTGGTTCTAACCTTGTTTCAGTTGTGGTGCAAATAGTATCGAAGAAGCTCTCACTAGATCTGTTGAAGGATTTGAGGAGCTACCACTCCTGAGTGCCACAAACTTAACGAGTGCAAATTCGGCACTTATTGCCCGCAAAGATGACATCCTCCAATCAACCCGCGTCCGGCCCATCCCAAGTTCAGTCACCAGAGAGTCCTGCAACTGCTTGAGGCCAACCCGCTCGACACCCTGCGACTGCCGAGGGTAAATCAGATTTGCGGCTGGAGTGCTGCTCCCGAACACTACTCAACTCGTTTCTGGTGATCTCTCCTCGCCCTCACCAAAGTTCAGCTAGCTACTTGGGATGGCAGAGATTCGTTCCCTGATGGCTGCGAGCGCTGGTTTAGGCTTGTAGTCACGGTCGAATGGAAGTGGAGCGAGACCTGGCCCGAATGCCTTATCAACCCATGTATAGCGATCAGTAAAGCCCCAGAGCGTTACTTCTCGGCAGTCCTCCTCAAGGCAGGCGCTCAGTGTTTGTCCGTAGGTATCGGCCTGTACCGCAAGAGGGTCAGAAGATGCAGTGGCCGGAACATCGAGTTCGGTGATGGCGACCTCTACGCCGAGCTGCTCTAGGTCATTTATCAGCAGTCTCAGGACGGCTGAATCGATCGTTCCAGCGACAATATGAGCTTGGATGCCAACACCATCGAGTGGTTCGCCCCGATCAAGAAGTTCTTTCACCATCGCTACTAATGCTGCTGCCTTATCGGGGAGGAATTCGACGGTAGCTTCATTGAGGAAAAGTCGCGCCTCGGGGTTAGTTTTGTGAGCGATGGCGAACATCTCGGCGATGTAATCCACTCCGAGGATCTTTCGAAAGTGATTGTCGTAGGGCTCCGATCCAAGCGTTTCGAGCGGTTCGTTTACGACATCCCATCGATCAACGGAGCCCCGGTAGCGAGTCATCACTGTTTGAATGTGATCGGTGACCACAGAGCGAAGCTC
>JBBDMQ010000391.1:0-1977 GCA_040878245.1 Microthrixaceae bacterium | reverse complement strand
GTCCTTTCGGCTGCAGGAATATCTACAGGTCCGGTGAGCTGTAACAGAGCAGCCACAGCGGTCGGATCAGCAAGAATGACGCCATCTACTTGCGTGCCAGTGGCAGCAGCAAAGGCATCGCCTGCCACTTGAGCATCAACGGGGAAATCCGGTGTAGCGGTGACATTATTGAAATACTTATCCATTTGATACCGGCCGTAGATGTCGGCAAAATCGGGGCTCCCAATAGTGGGCTTGGCGAGCGCGAGAGCGTCGTTAAGTTCACTGGCCTTTCCTGACTGAACAATCTCGACGGCCCCATTCGACACCTGAATAAGAACATAGCCACCCACAAAACCACCGAGTTCTCTAGTCTCTGAAGGATTCGTAGCAAGCACCAAGTAGTTTCGTGGCTCAGTCACGCCAAGTAGCCCATCTGTGGTGGCCAAAATCTGAGCTGTTGTCGATGCTGCGGGTGCTGCAGAACGAAGGCGTTCGGTCAATGCAAACACTTGACGTCTGACAGGGGGAATGAGCCATCCACTCGTGAGTTGAGAGATGCTTCGCTCAGCAATCTCGAGCTCTACTGCGGCCCGGTCTATCATCGGCCGGTAGCTGTTCAGCAGGTCCACATCAACTTGACCCTCAGTCACAAGACTCTGGGCCCCATCGAGCTTTTTGGCGGTTTCAGCTGCCGCACTTGACAATGAGCTTCCCGCCGAAGCAGCAACTGAAGCTGTTCGAACATGTTGCCCAACAACCGGAATAGCAAAGCTGGGTTTGACCCACCAGGGCTGCAAGTTGTCTTCTGCCTGAGAGAACAACCTCTTGGCCTTCTGAAGCTTTACCAGTGTTACTTCGGCTTCGTCTTGATCAGCCTGCTGGACAGCGCCTTGAGCTAGATCGGCTCCCTCTGTCAGTTTCGGAGCCGCCTGGAGCAGTGCCAAGGCCGCTGCACCACCGAATAAAACGACAGCTATGACACAACTAGTGATTGAGAGGCGCCAGAACCTTTTGGCGCTACTTTGGCAGTGTATATAGCCGGAGATCAGAACTGGAACTGCCGCAGCGGCAGCAATGGCAGAGCATGTGCCGAAGGGGCCAATGGGTGGCAATCGGAGTAGTGCTTGCACAGCGAGTCCACCAGAAGCGGCACTTGCCCAAAGTGGTAGTCGGAAGGCTGCCGCAAACAACGCAAGAAGAAATCCTGCAGCAGCCAGAATCGTCCACCAGGAAGGAACAGCAGCAAGTGTCGTAATTGCAGTCATCCATAGCACTGTTGGATTGGTTGCACGAGAGGATGCACCCGCTACAGCAGCACCTGCCAGAAACAGAAGAGCGAAGTCAACCCAAGAACTTGCAGTCGGATGAGCACCAGAAACAAACGCAACAAGGCCGCTGATAACAGCCACTGCTGCAACCATCGAAGTTGTATTGGATCCTTGCCTAGGGAGGCGAGGCGGTCTGCGAACTACCGGTGCATCTGACACCAGCGGAACAGGTACCTCGGTATCAGACTGACTCTACGGGGAGCTTTGCAGACTCAGTTGAGCCTGCCCGCTTGCCCGCTAGCAGTAGAAGCGCACCGAGCACTGCAACGACAACACCAATGCGTAACAATCCGGCGCTACTTGAGCCAGTTGCCGCTAACCCAGTTGGGGTTGCCGTTACGGTCAATGCTGTACCTGCGGCGACCACAGTGATACTGCTAGTCACATTAAGAGGCTCTCCCTGTGGGCCAGTTCCGATTGCACGAATCGTGTGTGCACCTGCTGAGAGGTTTGAGGGAAGAGTGGTGGAGAGTGTCGCCGTTCCGCTGCTATTTGCCACCGCTGAGCCTAAAGCTTGGGGAGTCGACTCAACACTGAAAGCAACGGTCGTGCTAGGTCCGAACCCAGTTACAGTTAGTATCACACGACCGCCAGCTGTAGGGAATTGAGGGTTAATGGTAACTGTCGAAGGTTCGCAGTACGGACATGCAGGGTTGTAGTACGGAGC
>JBBDMQ010000390.1:0-1987 GCA_040878245.1 Microthrixaceae bacterium | reverse complement strand
TCCTCTCCCGCAAGACCACGAGATTTTGTAGCCCGATCTGTCATTGTGTTCAGTGTATTGCCTCAGGACGCAGACTGAGGGAGCAGTTATTACAAGAGCTAGGAATGCTCTACAGAAATGAGAGGAAGCTCGTACTGTGGGCAGCATGAGCACAGAACCTGCAGAACTTGAGGCCTCAGTTTTTACCAAGATCATTTCCGGAGTTTTCCCAGGAAGATTTGTTTGGAAGGGGCCCGAGGTCGTTGCTTTCTTGACCATCGCACCGTTAATGCCCGGACACACATTGATAGTTCCTAGGAAACAGATTGATCAATGGACAGATGTTGATGCAGACCTTTGGCAGGAGTTGGCCCGGGTTCAGCTTGCGGTCGGAACCGCACTCAAGGCGTCTTTTTCATGTAGCCGAATCGGGTCGATTATCGCAGGGCTCGAAGTTCCGCATTGCCATATCCATCTGATTCCTATTCACCACGAGTCGGATCTGAGTTTTGCCAATGCCGACCCATCACCCAACCCGGCCGCTCTTGACGAGGCAGCCGAAAGGATTCGTGCAGCCTTGACTGAGCTAGGCCATAGCGAAGTCTCTGACTAGAGAGGCGCTAGCAGTTGCTCACCTTGGTTTCGCGCATTATTCACTTCCGTCGAAACGGCGAAAAAGTCAAGTAAGTCCTCGGGAGCAGGAACCAAGAGTTCCTGTAACGCGTCGACCCGACGTTCAAGAGGAGATAACCACTGCTCCCAGTTCTGCGGCTGAAGCACTACCGGCATTCGGTCATGCAGTTCTGACACCTTCTGGTTTGCCTGAGTAGTGATGATGGTGCATGTGCGGAGAAAGGACTCGGCAGTGGGTTCCTGAGTTGTGTCTTTCCATTCCTCCCAAAGTCCGGCAAAAGCTAGTGGCTCCCCCGAAGACGCAAAAATGAAGTACGGCTGATTAGTCTGAGTGCCGACAGGTTTCTTCCACTCATAAAATCCGTCCACGGTAATAATGCATCGTCGCCGTGCAAAAGCAGACCTAAACGACGGCTTTGTGGCGAGTGTTTCGCTGCGAGCATTAATCATGCGAACGCCAACCGATTTATCTTTCGCCCATGAAGGCACTAGGCCCCAGCGGCAGTCAGTCAGTATCCGTGTCTCCGCCTGCTCAAGCACCACGCGGATAGTTGAAGTGGGAGCAATGTTGTATCTCGGAGCAACCTCGATGAGGCGTTCCTCGACGAAATCTACGTCAAAAAATTTGGCAAGGCTGAGCGAGGAAGTAGTTGAAACGAACCGACCACACATCATTCAACCTTATAGCCCGCCACATCCCCTAGGGGTCTCAGCGGGACAGACCCACGAGCACCGGTAATATCAATGAAGCTATGACCAGTCCGCTCCACCTTCCTGCGCAATCCTCTGCGCAACCCCCGGAGAAAGTCCCTGTGTCTCAGCCACAGCCTTTGATTTCAATCGTTACCCCTACTTATAACGAGGCAGAAAACCTGCCGATACTCATTGAGCGTTTACACGCTGCCTTGGGTGAGCTCCCCCACGAGATCATCATCGCTGACGACAACAGCCCCGATGGAACTTGGCGGATTGGTGAAGCACTTGCCCTAGATGATCCAACTGTTCGTGTGATGCGTCGTTTCCATGACCCTGGTCTGTCTGCGTCAGTTCTTGACGGTTTGTCCTCTGCACGGGGTGAGGTACTAGTTGTCATCGATGCGGACCTTCAGCACGACACCGGAGTGCTACCCGAGATGCTGAGCCATGTTCTGTCGAAGCAGGTCGATGTGTGCGTTGTCTCACGCTCCACCGCTGGCGGTGGATACGGGGACTGGTCCTTGAGCAGACGTTTGGTGAGTTGGGTTGCCACTTTCATTGCGAAAGTCTTATTGCGAGTCTCGGTCAGCGACCCTATGAGCGGCTACTTCGTCGTCTCCCGAGAGGCCTACGAACAAACTGCACCATTCATCAACCCACGCGGATTCAAGATTCTGCT
>JBBDMQ010000389.1:0-1996 GCA_040878245.1 Microthrixaceae bacterium | reverse complement strand
TTTTTGTTGTTCTTGCCTCGGGAAACATGGTGGCTTCTGCCGAGGGTATGCCGCTTGGTTGGCAGCGAACTCTTGCGGTGGCAACATCCGGAGTGGTTGATCGACTCACCAATTTGGTATCGCTAAATCGTCCCTACGATTGGGCGGCTCAGCAACTTGGCGTCGAGCAGGAGAACGCAGACTTTGAGTTTCCCGTGGTAGCAGGCCCAGAAGCCGAACCTTCAGTAACCACAACCACCATGCCAGCGGTTCGGGTACCTACTGCCGATAGCCCACTCAAGGTTGTAGTAGCGGGTGACTCCACCGCCAAGGCCCTTGGAGACATGCTCAAGTCGTCAGTCACGGATATTCCGGAACTGAGCGTTACCAATTATGGCAAGGTGTCCACTGGGCTGGCACGCTCCGATTACTTCAACTGGGGCGCAAGAATGCAAGAAATTGTTGCAACTGACTCGCCTGAAGTGACCCTGTTTATGGTTGGTGCAAATGATGGGCAGTCCATTCTTGAAGGCGATGGCACTGTCGTTGCGCAGTATGGCTCGCCTGAATGGGAGCAGCAGTACCGCTCACGAATAGCCGGGATTATGGACCTCAACGAAGGCAACGGTCGAAGGTTGATCTGGGTCGGTGAGCCAAACGTGGGTAAGGGAAATATCCAAGAGGCAGTTCAAACAGGCAATCGCATCGCTCAAGAAGAGGCCAAGACCAGACCTTGGGTGACCTACTTCGACGTTGCGTCATTAGTTGCTGGACCCGACGGCAACTTTTCTGACTACATCACCTTGCCCGACGGAACCACAGCACGTTGCTACGCCGGAGACGGCGTCCACCTCAGCGTCAAATGTATGAACTTAGTGATGGATAATCTGGTGCCCACTCTCACAGGTCTGTATGACACAACCCCCGGCAAGACTGACACGACTGAAGCGACCGATAAGGCTGACACGACCGCTGCTCCTTAAAAAACAGTTTGAAGTAGTGCCTCGTGAAACCAGATAGCGCACATTGCACCCACTGCCAGACCCGGGCCAAACGGAAACCGACTGTCCTTGCGAATCACCAGGGCAGCTATGCCCATGAGTAGACCAAAAAGACTTCCAAAGAGCAATCCGTAGATAGGCAGCAGAGGATGCAGCCAAGCTAAAAACATGCCAAGCAGTAGTGCCATGCGAACATCACCAAACCCAAGCTTGCTAGGTGCAATCAACCACAGAACAAAGAACAACAAAAACGCGCCGGCCCCGCCTCCCAAAGCAAAGAGAATGCGCAATGGGTCTCCAAGTGCAACTGACACAACACTGATCATTGCCAAGCCGACTGAGGCCCCGAGCCAAGGCATCCAATATGGAATCAGCCAGATTCGCAGATCAACTATTGCAATGGCTGCCAAGACCAGTACCAGCCAGAGATAAGGCAGCGCTACCAAACTTCCATTGAGTTGAATCAGGGTAAGAAGTAACGCAACAGGAACACCGATCTGAATAAGAGGAACAGTCCACGGAAACCGCTTTCCGCAGGCCGGGCAACCCCGAAACCAACTCAGCACAGGAACAGCATCTGAAGTGCTGCACACATGATGGCAACCCGAGCAGATGGCTTGGCGGTAAACCGCAGAGATGGCAACCGGTGCTGTGGTTGCAGTTCCGCCCTCGGTGGCAACGTCTCGCGGAGTGAGCGGCCTGAGTTCTTTAAATCGGTGCAGGGGAACTGTCATCCACCAAGCTGCACCTACTCCACACAAACCCAAAGTGATGAGGATCATCACGATGCAAGCTGCTTCTCGGCCATGTTGAAGGCGGCTACACGGTCAATTTTTTGGGCACTGCTGAGTGGCAACTCTTCAACGATGACTAATAGATCAGGAAGCTTGTACTTTGCAATGAACTGCAGTCCGTGAGTTCTTAGTTCTACAATGGATGGCGGGTCGTTGTGGTCTAGGCGGCATACGACTGCAAGCCCTAGTTCCCCTAAAATCTGATCGGCGTAGGGCACCACT
>JBBDMQ010000388.1:0-10945 GCA_040878245.1 Microthrixaceae bacterium | reverse complement strand
AAGTTCCGCATCAAGTGCGTCGCACTCTTGTTGATCAACCATTGCGGTCCATGGTTGGGGTCCAGCGTGCCCACCGTGCCCACCGTTGTCTGATGGGGCAGCCTGAGAACTAGAGCTCGCAGAGCTATCGTGGCCATGCCCTCCTGCAGATGCACCCGCGGTGGACATAGCTCCCATCCAGCGAACCCAGGCCTGATAATCCCCGGGAGTTGCATCCGAGAGATTCACAATAAGTCCTGCTGCGGCACCCTCACCACCAGAGCTCAGCGAAGTCGCTGCGATGAGTTTGTCAAGGCCCTCCGAGCCTCGCCCTTCAAGCGGATCCTGTCCAGCCACGAGTTGATTCAGCGTTGGAGGAGTACTCACTTGCATGGATCCGCCCCCATAGGTATCCACGCCCATTTTTGGTGCATCCTCCCAATAGGACTGCGGATTAAAACCCAGGTCGCATCGGGCAAAATCAATGGCTGCCATTTGAGCAGCGTGTCCTGGTCCTGAGTTGTGATCAGAATGAGCAGCAGCAGAACCAGTCGCTGTACTTTGGGGATGGCCTCCATGCGAACTGGCATCGGGGCTCACAATTGCGGCAGTCGCTAGGCCAAGAACTGCAATAGCTGCCACCGACGCGCCGAGAGCACCCACACGCATGCGGGTTGGAGCAACAAGCATCGAGCCTGCTACCAAGATCGCACAGAGTTCAAGACCTGCACAGATTTGATCTACAAGGCCAACTGTCTCAACAGTTCCAGCATGCGCACCAAACGGTAAGCCTATTGTTCGACTCCAAATCCACAGCGCAACAACTGCAGCACTGCCAAGGAGTATCGCTGTGTAAAGCCTGCGCGAGCCTCGACCAAGTATCAGAGCGATTGCTGCAGCAATTTGCATCCAACCAACAACAGCAAACGCAATGCCTTCAGCCCAGGACCCCCCGATATGCGAAGGCACCATGACTAGGTGAATAACACCAGCACCGGCTACTAAGCCGGCGAGCAAAATTCCCACCTCTGGCTGCTGTGCTGCTACAGCAGGCTCAGCGGTCTCAGCGGTATCAGCATCAACTTGCGACATAACCAACCCCCTCGGCTGCCCTCAAAGTAGAAGACACATAACCCTAGATTCAGAATAAGTTCTCTGTATATGTAATGACATCGGAGTTTAATGAGATGTGACCGATGGCTCTGCTCTTAACCTACCTGAGTCCCTGAGCAACCTCACTATCTTTCATTGCCAGACATGCTTACCTGCCATAGCATCTAATAATTGCTTCTCAGGACGGGACTGGGCGATGTCGAATCAGATTGAGGTCAGCGTAAAAACTTCTAGGCGATCAGTAACTGAGCGCTCGGTAATCGCCATTTGCGCGGTTGTTGTCACCACAGTCTTTCTCGCTGCCTGCGTCCCTGCAGTTTCACCAGGACCCGCCGTTCGCCCGCAGTCAGAGGGTCGCGGCAAAGTTGAAGGAGTTACTGTTGCTCCCTCAACTGGGTGTAGCTCCATTGCACCTCGGCTTCCAGCAGGCCGTTCCGTACTGAGAATCACCACCCCGCATGGACAGCGAAATGCCCTGGTCGATCTGCCAGCCGCAGCAAGCCGATCAGTCCCGTTGCCCGTGCTAGTTAGCCTTCACCCCTTTACCCTCAACGGTCGGATCTGGGACCAATATTCCCAACTCGCCGCTGCTGGAACCGCTCGTGATTACATTGTGCTCACTGCCCTCGGAAGCGATCCTGGGCCTCGCTGGGCTGTGCCGGGTGGACTTGAGTACGGAACCGATGACCTGAGCTATATCTCTGCAGCGCTTGACACCGTTGAGGACTTACTTTGCGTGGACCGCAATGCGGAGTTCGCAGCAGGGTTTTCTGCAGGTGCTGCAATGGCCCAAGCGCTGTCTTGCACGATGCCTTGGAGGATGGCTGGCATTGCAGCCTCGGGTGGCTCAAACCTGACCGATCTGTGCCCCAACTCGACAGGAACTGATGTGATGATCCTGCATGGAACTGCCGACCCAATCGCCCCGTTATCAGGGAGCCAAGTTGTGTTCGCTCCGCCAGTAGGGCTCTCAGTAGCTGAAGTTGTTGCAACAAATGCCGCTCGGGCAAGTTGTAACCCTGAGCCAACCTCCACGCAACTTTTCTCATCGGTGATCGTTGATAGTTACGAAGGGTGCACTGAGAATATTCGGGTGCAGTACTGGCAGTTGATCGGCGCCGGACACACTTGGGCCGGAGCGAAGTCGTTAGTGGACTTTGTGACGGGTCCGACCAATATGCAGATCTCCGCTTCGGAACGTGTTTTGGATTTCTTTGACGCTCATACAGCCTGATTCAGCGCACCAACCACATTCGCATCTACTGTTGCGCAGATGTCTCACTCAGGTCAGCCAGATCGCAGTTCGAAAGCTATTAGCTTTATCGGTTGTTCTACCGAGGTAGCACCCCTCGGAGTGGGTACTTGGGCTTGGGGAGACAGTGTCACCTGGGGAATGGGAAGCTACGATTCCTCCCTGACTGAGGCCACTATCGAGCAAGCATGGAATGCCTCCCTCCAAGCTGGAGTGACGCTGTTCGATACCGCAGAGGTGTACGGCAAAGGAGAGAGCGAACGAATTATCGGTCGGCTCTTGGCCTTGGATCCGGACCGCAAATCATCGGTGCTCGTTGCTTCAAAGTTTTTGCCGCTTCCACAAAAACCCAGACTACGCAACGCCATGCGTACAGCAGTTCTTGGCTCACTTGAACGTCTAGGCCTTGAATGCATTGACCTATATCAAATTCACGGTCCGATCAGCCTGCGAACTCATGCTGCAATGGCAGAGGCCCTTGCCAGAATCCACCAGGAAGGGCTGATCCGTGCTGTGGGTGTTTCTAATTATTCAATTCGAGAGATGAGTTCCATCCAAGCTGCGCTTGCGGCCCGGGGCTTATCTTTAGCTTCAAATCAAATCGAATTTTCTCCACTGAGACGGATGCCCGAAACCACCGGACTACTTCAGGCTTGCAGAGATCTTGCGGTTATTCCTCTGGCCTACTCCCCCCTTGGGCAGGGGCGACTCTCTGGAAAATATTCTGCCCTCAACCCACCCCCAGGTAAGCGAAACTTCTCGAGTCATCCAATGGAACAGATAGACAAAATTGTGAACCTTCTGCGAAACATCGGCAAGGCTCACGATGGGCGAACACCAAGCCAAGTTGCGTTGCAATGGATCATCTCGAAGGGGGCGGTACCGATTCCCGGTGCAAAGAACGCTGCGCAAGCTACCGAGAACGCCGGTGGTATTGGTTGGCACCTCAGTTCAGATGACATTGCCTCGATCGATGCGATTGCACTATCCGGAAAGCGGAGTTTGCAGAACCGGGTCTGGCAGCACGGCTAGTGCAGCAGGCTGGTTGACGAACCGAATCAATCACTCAAGAGAATCTGATCAGCGATATGAAGAGCTTGGCTGCGTAGTTCAGGAATTGCGGTTGTTTCAAACAGCGTGCCGCGCCTAGGTGGTCCGATCACAAATATTTGCTCAACTATTTTGCCAGTATCACTTAACAAGTGCCCATCGGCGCTCGTCATCAATCCCAGACCATGCGGATCTGGCTGAGCTAACCCCTGTGCCATCAAATCGGTCACGACTGGATTGGCTGGTTCCAACCAGCTTCGACCCGGACCAGTGCAGTTCACGACTGCATCCACAACTCGCCGCTGCTCGATACCGTCAAGATCAAGAATGAGCTCGAATTCACCACTCGGCAGGGAGACTGCTTGTTGTACTTGTCCAGTGTGGGTAGTCATCAAGGAAGAGTCAATCAGTGCATGTAATCGTTGCGCTGTCGGAGGCGACATACGGTGCCGATGTACGTCCCAATCTCGAAGTACCTGACTTAAAAAAATCTGCTGCTGTTCAGGGTCAAACCTACGCCAAAGCGCATTGGCATATGGCCGAATCGCATCAATGACCTCACGCCAGTTCTCATTTTCGTACTCGGCTCCAACCCGCTCGTCTATTCGAGCGCGTATCTTGGCCGCGAGTTGTAATACATCTTGCGAATCCTTCTCTAGATCGATGACCTGCAAGGGGCGATGAGGTTGAACCAGCAAGTGACTCAGTGGCAACAAGCCATTTCGAGACAACGCCATAAGTTCCAACTGATCACCAAGGCTGCTTCTCCGAATAATGCTGAGTGCAACATCAGCCATGGTCAATCCAGAGCCCACAAGAACTACCCGGCGGCAATTTCCAAGAGCATCAAGAGCTCCGGCTTCCCACGGATCAGATACCCACTTCGGGGCTCCCATCAAGTTTGCAAGCGAGCTCGGAATTCCCGGAGGCGGATTCCCAATAGCGAGCACCACAACATCGGCTAATAAAGTTTGGCTGGAACTTAAGCGAACTTGGGTTGATCCGATGTTCGGCGACACCCCAACTACCGAGTCCTTCACAACCACTAGAGCACCCTGTGCAGCATTCCGAGCAGCAGTCTGAAGATGCTCAAGAAGATAGGTACGAAACTCCCGCCTTGGCAAAAAAGTATCGGGGCCGCCAAGGCCCCGGGATTGCATCCAGTCAACAAGGTCATGGGGTACTGACGGATCTGCGCTCATTCCCGATGCCCTCACATTGAGCAAGTGCTCCGGATCTTTAGTTCCATATGCAACACCTGCGGCAAGAATCCCAGAGGGCTCGACAATGCTCACCTGAACCGGCTGGGCAAAGCTTGCATCAAGCAAACGCGCTGCAAGCAATACACCTGAAGCTCCGCCACCGACGATGACTACTCGTTGGGCTTCTGCCCGCAACGTTTGGTGATCACTCATCGTGTTCAGCATGCCAGAATTAGCAGCCCACCATGAAGCAAAGGAACCATGTCTGAACTCATTCGCCAAGATGCCGTAGTCGTTCTGCATTTCGATGCTGGAGAGAATCGATTTAGTGAGCAGATTTTGCAGCAGATTGATGAGACTCTTTCTGCCGTTGAAGAACTTGCCCTTGGGCCGCAACCCGAGGAAGTTGCTTTAGTGACCACCGGTACCGGAAAGTTTTTTTCAAACGGACTAGATCTTGATTGGCTCCAGGCAAATGAAGACTTAGCGAGCCGAAATGTCGCTCAGGTACACGCCGTATTTGCCCGGCTACTCAGACTGCCTGCAGTGAGCGTGGCGGCAGTGAACGGTCACGCCTTTGCTGGTGGAGCCATGCTGGCTCTTTCGCATGACTTTCGAGTGATGCGAGCAGACCGCGGCTATTTTTGTTTGCCAGAGGTCGACCTTGGGCTGCCATTTACCAATGGCATGAGGCAGCTCATTACTTCACGTCTCAGCACCCAAGTCGCGCATGAATCAATGGTGACAGGTCGGCGCTACTCAGGCGATCAGGCTGCCGCAGTTGCCATTGTTGATCAGGCTGTGTCCGAGTCTGAGGTTCTCTCCCAGGCCGTTCTGCTTGCAAACTCTCTTGCGATGAAAGCCGGTCGGACAATTGCTAAAATCAGAATAGATATGTACTCCAACGCCCTTGATGCGCTTGATGCAGACGCGGCAAACTACTGAGATGCCTGATTACCCAGAGGAGGAAGTCGCTGCTGCGCTCGCCTCGTATGTATCACTCCGTCACCGCATCGCAGAGGGGCAAGCTACTTGGACTGACCTAGGTCAACTCTTCACCGATGATGTGATTTATATTGACCCGGCATGGGGCCGAGTTCAGGGTAAAGATACTCTTTTGGAGTTCCTGGATGAAAGCATGCGAGGCCTTGAAGGCTGGGAGTTCCCCATTGAGTTCACGGCTATTTCCGGTAATACCGTGGTCATCAAATGGACTCAACAGCTTCCGTTACTCAAGGCGAACGGCACTCGGTATGAGCAATCAGGCATCTCGACGCTGGTCTACGCCGGAAATGGAAAGTTTTCTTACGAGGAAGACCTGCTGAATATGGCGCATGTCATCGAAGATCTCACCGCTAGCAACTGGCGGCCAGGTACTGGGTTTGTCTCGCCACCGAAGAACCCGGACCGCAACTTTTCCAAACCCTCAACAGCTGAGGATCAGCTTTAGTCAGGCTGAACCTCTGCTTAGGCTAAACCTCGGCTTAGGCTGAATCGCTGCTTACAATGAACCGCTTGGGCACCCAGTTCTGATCCTCAATCGGCGGGCGTTCGTAGGCCCGGTTTTGGCGTTCGGCCAAGACAAAGTTCTGCGCTGGCAGATCCTCATAGGGCACTTGACTGAGCAAGTGCGAGATCAGATTAAGTCGTGCAGACTTCTTGTCCTCTGCATCCACCACAAACCATGGGGCCTCGGGAATATCCGTGTGCAGCAGCATTTCGTCTTTAGCTTCCGCGTAGTCAACCCAGTGTGCTCTGGCCTTGAGATCCATTGGACTGAGCTTCCATTGTTTCGCTGGATCAGCCATACGGGCTAGAAACCTGCGCTCCTGCTCCTCATCGCTAATCGACAGCCAATACTTGATCACTTGAATTCCTGAGCGAACCAGAGCCCGTTCTATCTGAGGGCAAGTAAACAAAAACTCCTCATACTCGGCTTTGGTACAGAAGCCCATTACCTTTTCCACCCCGGCGCGGTTGTACCAACTCCGATCAAACAAAACAATTTCGCCGGCTGCTGGCAACTCATTGACATACCGCTGGAAATACCATTGAGTTCGTTCAACATCTGATGGAACACCCAATGCAACCACTCTGCAATACCGAGGATTAAGTACCTCTGCTACCCGGCGAATAGAGCCGCCCTTGCCCGCAGTATCGCGGCCCTCAAATACCACCACCACCCGTTCACCAGTAACTTGAACCCACTCCTGCAATTTGACGAGCTCAATCTGAAGTTTTTCGAGTTCCTTGAGATACTGCTTTTTAGAAATCACCTGAGAACTCACACCAGACGTATCAGGCGAAGAGACTGTCGCTATCTTTAAGTTCTTCGTTTTTGACATTGTAGGTCCCGTCGATTGTTGGCCAACCCAGAGCGGTTGGTAGCTAGAGAAGGTATACATATTGTGCAGCGTTTGCGCTGCGATTACTGAAACAAGTTTCCATGTGTTCAGTCGAGCAAATTAGACTTTGGTTATGTCGTCCCCAACAAGCAACAGACGGCCCATCACCTTCGACGTGCAATGTTCCTCTCCCGAGACAGTCACTCCAGACTCTTGGTCCGAGCTAGCCCGTAAAGTAGAGGACCTAGGTTTCGCCCGCCTGACGGTGTCGGACCACCTCGATGACCAACTTGCGCCAGTTCCTGCGCTGATGGCTGCCGCTAATGCCACAAGCCAGCTTCGGATTGGCTCACTGGTGTTTTGCAATGATTATCGACACCCTGCAGTGCTCGCCAAAGAAGCAGCGACGCTAGATCTACTCTCTGACGGTCGCTTCGATCTTGGGATAGGCGCTGGGTGGATGCAGTCTGATTACGAGCGTTCAGGAATTCAGATGGACACAGCGGGGGTTCGAGTGGACCGCCTTGAAGAGGCCGTTCAGGTCATTTTGGGACTCTTTAGCGAGGGTCCGTGCAACTTCGCTGGCACGCACTACCGCATTGACGGACTCTGCGGGCTACCCAAACCTCTGCAAAAACCACATCCTCCGCTCTTCATCGGTGGCGGTGGGAGAAGAGTGCTGGAACTAGCGGCTCGCTACGCAAATATCGTTGGACTCAACCCCAAACTGAGTGCTGGAGTTATTGACTCTTCGGTTGGTACCGATGCCACTGAAGCCGCCACCGATCGCAAACTTTCTTGGATTGCAAATGCGGCAGGTGATCGATTTTCTAGTCTCGAGATTCAGGTTCGCACTCAGATTGTGATTCTGACGAATGACCGCCACTCAGTGGCTGAATCCCTAGCAGCCGGCTTTGGCCTGACTGCTCAAGAAGCACTCAAAACTCCGCATGCTTTAGCGGGTACCTGTGAACAAATAGTTGAGGATCTGCTCTACCGCAGGGAACGCTTTGGGATTACCTCTATAGGAGTTGACATGGATGCTATTGATAGCCTCGCTCCAGTTATTGCAGCTCTTGATGGTCGCTAGACGCTTGCGGATTTGAACATGGACTGGGATGGGCAGGAATATCAGCAGCGATTTGACGCCTTAGCTGCTAGCGGGGCTTCAGTGCACGGCGAAGCTGAGTTTGTGATGCGTTACAACCCACACACCGTTTTAGATGCAGGATGCGGCACCGGACGAGTTGGCATCGAACTAGCTACACGAGGCGTCACTGTGGTGGGAGCCGACCCGGACTCTTCGATGCTGAAAATTGCACGGGCTCTGGCAAAACATATTGACTGGCACGAAGAGTCGATGGTTGATCTTGACTTGCAGCGAACCTTTGACCTGGTGCTCATGGCTGGAAACGTGGTGTTGTTTACCCCACCTGGAACTTCAGCTGCGCTATTTATGGGCTGCACCCGCCACCTTGCGCTGGGCGGGCTACTTATTAACGGATTTCAGTTAGGTCGTGGCTACAGCCCTGAGCAACAAGATGCCGACTGCGAGGCAGCAGGACTGCGACTGCAGGAGCAGTACTCAACTTGGCAAGCAGCCCCATTTGATATCAATTCTGACTATCGAGTTACGGTGCACGTTCGGGTTGAGTAATCGACAACTCACCGTTCTGCGAGTGTTCGGCTACGTGTATGCGGGCGCAGAACACAAGAGCAACTAACGAGCACAATGCAATCGAAATCATCACATAAATAATGATTTGTGCTCCCGAAATGACCACAAGCAAACCAAGTAGCGCAGCTAAAGAAGTAGCAGCCAAGTTAGCTGCAAGAAGTTGCCAGCCAGATACCCGACCAGCAGCATCTGTTCCCACACGAGTTGCAGTTGTGGACACAAGGGTAGGAAAAAGTCCCGCAATGGCTACGCCTAAAAATACGAAGGCGCCACAAGCAAGGTTGACAGGAAGTATCGGGATGAGACCCACTGTTATTGCTGCCGAAAAACCCGAGATCACCAGAATCTTTTGAGAGGGCCAAGGCACCCGACCTAAAAGAAGTCTCCCAAGCGTGATCCCAAGCCATAACCCGCTCACAGCCAGACTCGATAACAGCGCTTTTGCACCGCGTCCATCCTCAAGGTAGGTGGCGGCCCATGTGGCGGTCGTTGCCTCAAGGGCGCAGACTAACGAAACGGTGACTAATGAAATTGCAAGGGGCCAAAGTGGAACTTTGGCTACTAAACCGGGAGCGTTCTCGCGGGTTTCCAACAAACCGTGCGGCCAATCCACCCGATGGTTTGATGCCAAGATCGCCGCTATCAGCGCTAGACCTGCGGCTACAACAAAACCCGTCGTCCAAGAGAACAACCCCGATACTGCTGGTCCAAGTGCCGCACCAAGGCCGTAGCAGCCAAACATCAACCCTGAGCTACCCACGTTTCTAATGAGCGACTGAAATCTTGCACCAAGTGAATCCAAAGACCCCGTCAGCAAACCAATCATTGCAAAGCACGCAACGAGCCCAAAAAAGTTTCTTCCGAATGCAGCCACTAGGTCAGCTACCACAAACAGGACACATAGCCCGGTATTTGCAACACGCATGTTCACCCGCCGTAACAGCGGCAAGGCCGTGGCAGATGTAGATAGTCGCCCGAGCCCATAGGCCAGAACTAGCAGACCAAGCGACCCGGAATCCCTATCGAACTGCTGCTGCGAAACAGGCCAAGCCGCTCCATAAATCCCCAATGGCGCAGCGATTGCAAGATAGATCATGCACTCCACTACAAGCGGGGAGCGAAAATTTTGGTGCCGCAACATTGCTGCCAATCTAGGTGGAACTCAACGGGGGGCCACATCCCCAGCCCAGGGTATGGTTCAATCAAACTCATGACAGCACACGGAGAAATTGCACATCACGGGCTGTTGTCAAGTGATGATCATCACCTAGCTACAGCAGCATCCTCGCGACTCCTCAAGGTTGAACGAACGAGCCTAAAAGAATTTTCGGCGGAGCCTCCGGGCCAATCTGGTCTTGTCGAGCAGACCTCTTCAATTGACGCCCTCCTGCATGGTGCGTACGCAGGCGATGTTAGTTTTGGCGAACTTGCACGCCACGGCGACTTTGGTCTTGGGACTGTGCAGCATCTTGATGGCGAGATGTTGTGTGTAGACGGTGACTTTTTGCAAGTGCAATCTGATGGTTCAGTGCACAGCATCGATCCTGAGATGCTGACGCCATTTGCAGTCATGTGCCGGTTCGAACCCGAAGCCAGCTATACGTTGTCATCCTTATTGAGCTGGGAGGACCTACAACAACAGTTCCAGCGAATCTCCAACGATGACTTCATTCAAGCCTTTCGGATTGAGGCTGTTCTTGACTGGGTTTCATTAAGGAGCGTTCCGAGGCAATATCCTCCATACCCACCGCTGTCAGAGGTCACTCAGATGCAGACTTCGTGGCGGGTTGAACATGTGAGCGGAACCATCATCGGCTTTCGCTTTCCAGCCGTTTTGCAAGGGATCGAAGTCGCCGGGATCCACCTGCACTTCATTTCCGAGGACCGAAGCGTCGGTGGACATGTCACAGACTTATTGTTGAAGTCCGGAATTTTGTCGATCCAACAGCTTGGTGAACTTCATGTTGAGGTTCCCGCAGGAGTCCATGTAGCTGCCGAAGACACAAGCAGCGAGACGGCTGCTGCTATCCGTGCAGTGGAGGGCCAAACAAGCAGACAGCCAAAGAGCAACTAGCTCAATGATCGAAGCGGTCTCGCAATAACTCAATGAAGTAGCGCCTCGTCGTGGCAACTCCCTGAGTAGCTCTAACCTTGTCTTTATGTCTACAGCTATGACCGGGGTTCGAGTGGTCATCGTTGATGCAGACACGGTTGCGGGATGGCGCAGAGTTACCCCGTTGCTTGCCCAACTCGAATCGGCGATCAGTGACCTTCGCCGTGCCGCACCGGGCGCCATCATTGTGATTCTTGGCGACCCATCACTGCG